>DASQMY010000224.1:0-3433 GCA_035645255.1 Mycobacteriales bacterium | reverse complement strand
CGCGAGCTCCCCAGCGTCGACGCCACGACCGGTGCTGCGGTCGCGCTCCCCGGCGACCCGTCAGCCGGCGGCCTGGTGCTCCTCGAGCCCGGTGAGCTGCCTTCGGCGCTCACCGGTGTCGACGTCGTGTTCCCGATCCTGCACGGTCCCTACGGCGAGGACGGCACCGTGCAGGGACTGCTCGAGCTGGCCGGTCTGCCGTACGTCGGCAGCGGCGTCCTCGCGAGCGCGGTCTCGATGGACAAGGAGTTCATGAAGCTGGTGCTGGCGGCGCGGGGCTTCGCCGTCGGTCCCTACGTCGTCGTGCGCGACGCCGACTGGCGCCGTACGCCGGACGAGTTCCTCGACGCGATCGACCGGCTCGGCTACCCGGTGTTCGTGAAGCCGGCGCGCGGCGTCTCGAGCGTCGGCATCTCCCAGGTGACCGGTCGCGACGACCTGGCCGCCGCGATCGAGCTCGCCCGTGCTGCGGACCCGAAGGTCATCGTGGAAGCCCGCCTGAGCGGCCGCGAGGTGGAGTGCGCCGTCCTCGACGGCGTCGCGGGCGCCCGCCCGGAGGCGAGCCTGCCGGCCGAGATCCACCTCGGGGAGGGCTTCGAGTTCTACGACTTCGAGGCGAAGTACCTGCCGGACACCGGGACGTCGTTCGACATCCCGGCCAAGCTCGACGACGAGCAGACCGCGCAGATCCAGCGGCTCGCGGTCGACGCGTTCGTCGGTCTCGACTGCGCCGGTCTCGCCCGCGTGGACTTCTTCGTCACCGACGACCGGATCGTCGTCAACGAGGTCAACACGATGCCGGGCTTCACGCCGACGTCGATGTACCCGCAGATGTGGGCCGCGACCGGCATCGCCTACCCCGAGCTGGTGGACCGGCTGGTCCGCATCGCCGTCGAGAAGGGCACCGGCCTGCGGTGACCATTCGTCAGAAGACACCGTTGCTCTCGATGACGGGACTCAGCGTTGCCAGCATCCCGCCGTGCGACTCGTACTTCGCCGGCACGACCAGCTCGACCCGGATCGGCGCGGTGGGCGTCGACCACAGCACGTCGTTGCCGCGCCTGCTCTGCCACCAGCCGACCACCTCGCTGTTGGCGTGCAGCAGCTGCGCGCCCACCGGGTAGCCCGAGTCGTTGCCCACGCCGCACCGCAGCACGACTGCCGGGCTGCCCCACGCGGTCACCAGTGGGCTTGCCGGATCGGTCCGGCGCCGGTCGAGGTCGGCGCCGAGCGACTCCGGCAGCCGGTCGGCGAGCCGCGCGCACCACGCCCGCTCCTGCGCGGACGGCTCGGGGAGCTGCACGTCGACCGCGTCGTCGCCGCCGGAGCAGCCGGCCGCTGCAAGGGCCACGGACAGCAGTACGGCAGCCGCGCGGCCACCGGGTGACCGCCGGACCGCCGCGTGCATCAGCAGTGCCGGGACGCCAGGCTCAGAGATGGACGACCGGGCAGGTCAGCGTCCTGGTGATGCCGTCCACCGACTGGATCTTGGCGACCACCAGCTTGCCGAGCTCGTCGACGTTCTTCGCCTCGGCGCGGACGATGACGTCGTAGGGGCCGGTGACGTCCTCGGCCTGGGTGACGCCCTTGATCTCCTGGATCGCCTTCGCGACGAGGGCGGCCTTGCCGACCTCGGTCTGGATCAAGATGTAGGCCTGGACCACTGGGACACCCCTCACGGTGCTTGACCACGTACGAGCTTGATCACGTACGACGCGACGCTACACGATCCTCGTCGGAGCGGGCACCGCGGGCAATGCCGACCGCCCAGGCGATCAGCGGCAGCTGCAGCGGGAGCCGCAGCCACGCGACGACCGGCGACCCGAGCGGGAACCCCGCTCCGGCGATGCCGCCGTCGAGCGCCATCTTGACGTTGGCCGGGAATACGGCCACGAGCAGTGCGGCGGTCAGCCACCCGCCCAGCCGGCGGGTCCGCCGTACCGCGAGCAGTGCGGCGCAGCCGAGCTCCGCAGCGCCGGACGCGTAGACCAGCGGCCGGTGCGAGTCGTCGGGGAAGACGGCCGGCATGATCCGCTCGTAGGGGCGCGGTGAGGTGAAGTGCAGCGTGCCGGCGAACGTCAGCAGCCCGGCGAGCAGGTACGGCGACGCGGCGCGCAGCGCGCGGGAGCGGGACATGGCGCCATCCTCGCGTGCGTCGGCGGTCCCGTCCTACCGGAGCGCTGCAGCGGCCGTAAGGTTGCGCCCGTGGCGTTCCTCGACGGGCAGACCCTCGCCGACATCGGCGAGTTCGGGCTGATCGCGCGCATCAGCGCGATCCTCGGCGAGCGCGGGGCCCCGGGCGCGCTGGAGGTCGGCCCCGGTGACGACGCCGCCGTCATCGTGCTCGGCGAGGACCCGCGGGTCGTCGCGACGACCGACATGCTGGTCGAGGACCGGCACTTCCGGCGCGACTGGTCGTCGGCGTACCACATCGGCCGGAAGGCGGCGGCGCAGAACCTCGCCGACCTCGAGGCGATGGGCGCCCGTCCGGTCGCGCTGCTCGTCGGCTTCGGTGCGCCGGGTACGACGCAGGTGCGGTGGGCCGAGGACGTCGCCCGCGGGCTGGCCGACGAGGCGGCGCAGGCAGGTGCGTCGGTGGCGGGTGGCGACACGGTTGGCTCGGAGCGCGTGACGATCTCGGTGACCGCCTTCGGCGCGCTGGACGGCCGGGTGCCGGTGACCCGCGCCGGCGCGCGCCCCGGGGACGTCGTCCGCGTCGCCGGACGGCTGGGGTGGTCGGCGGCCGGTCTCGCCCTGCTGCAGCACGGTGACCCCGTCCTCATCGAACGCCACGCCGGGCTGGTGGACTTCCACCGATCTCCGCAGCCGCCGTACGGCGCGGGCCGGCTGGCCGCCGAGGCCGGCGCCACCGCGATGATCGACGTGTCGGACGGACTGGCGGCCGACCTGCAGCACGTGCTCGACGCGTCCGGCGTGGGTGCGGAGGTCGACCTGTCCGGCTGGGCGGACGACGTCCTCGCCGCGGCCGCGGCCGACCTCGGCGTCACCTCCGACGCGTGGCAGCGCACGGGCGGCGAGGAGCACGCGCTGGTCGTGGTAGCGCCGCCGGCGGCGACCGGCGTGCCCGGCCGGGCGATCGGCCGCATCGTCGACGGCAGCGTCATCGTGTGGGCCGACGGGGCGGCGCTCCGCTCCGGCTTCGACCACTTCGGCGGCTCGACGTGAGCGCCGTCACGCCGCCGCGAGTGCTGGTGATCGCCGGGTCGGACTCCGGCGGCGGCGCGGGAGTCCAGGCCGACATAAAGACCTGTCTCGCGCTCGGCGTGCACGCCTCGACCGCCATCACCGCGCTGACCGCGCAGAACTCGATCGGCGTGCAAGGCGTCTGGCCGACCTCGGTCGACGGCGTCCGCGCGCAGATCAGGTCGGTGCTCGATGACATCGGTGCCGACGTCGTCAAGACCGGCATGCT
>DASQMY010000223.1:0-17756 GCA_035645255.1 Mycobacteriales bacterium | reverse complement strand
GGACAAGGAGATGGTCGGTCGGCTGCTCGACGCGCTCGGCGAGCTGCCGGACGCCGAGCGGACCGCGGTCATCGCCTCGATCGGCTACGACGAGGGCGTCGTCGGTGCGGCCGTGGAGCTCGACGTCGAGACGCTGGAGGCCGCCCAGCTCGGCGAGCGCGGCCTGCACCTGCTCCGGCAGGCGATGCGCGACGAGCAGTGAGCCGTCGACGGCACACCGCCGCCCGACTCGGTCAGGTCACCACCGACTGCGGCGTGACGCGCACCACCACTCCCTCGGCCGGCCCGAGGACGAGCGAACGGAGATCTGCCCGCCCGGCCGGGCGCTGCGGGTCGGTGGAGATCAGCAGCTCACCGTCGTCGCCGAGGCCCGCCGCCGCGCCGTCGTACGACGCTGGTCCGGCACCGAAGTTGAGCGCCACCAGCAGCCGCTCGTCGGGAGTCTCCCGCAGGTAGGCGTAGATCTCGCCGCCGCCGACGTCCAGCGATCGGTAGTCGCCCCCGACGAGCGCCGGGCAGCCGCGGCGCAGCTCCAGTAGCGCGCGGTGCAAGGACAGCGCCGAGCTCGGGTCGGCCGACTGGGCGCGGGCGTTGATCGTCTCGGCGGCCGGGGAGATCGGCAGCCACGGCGTACCCGTCGTGAAACCCGCGCCGGGGCCGGCGACCGACGGCGGCTCCCACGGGATCGGGCAGCGCTCCGGGTCGCGGTTGTCGACGTCGACGACCTGCTCGGCCGGCACCGGTACGTCCGGCAGGCCGAGCTCCTCGCCCTGGAACAGGAACGGCGTGCCGCGCAGCGTCAGCACCATCAGCGACGCGAGCCGCGCGCGCGCCGCGCCGTTGCCGCCGGAGTCGTAGCGGCTGGCGACCCGCGAATGGTCGTGGTTCTCGAGGAACCAGTCCGGCCAGGCCAGCTCGCTGGCGAGCAGGTGCCACTCGTCGACCACCTCACGGAAGTCGGCGGCGCCCCACGGCTGGTTGACGAACGTGAAGTTGTGCGCGAGGTGCAGCTCGTCGCCGCTGTTGACGTACTGCACCAGCTCCCGCTGGTTGAGCAGGTAGACCTCGCCGACGATCGCCCGGTCGTCGTACTCGTCGACGACCGCGCGGATCTCGCGCAGCCGCTCGTGCGTGCTCGGCCAGTTCTCGTCCATCCGCTGGTCCGCGTCGACCATGTCGCCGCGCTTCAGCGCCGCCAGCACCTTCCGGGTGTCGGCGATCACCTGGTACGGGTTGTCGCGCAGCTCGGGGTCCTTGCCCAGGCGGTGGGTGACGTCGATCCGGAACCCGTCGACGTCGCGGTCCAGCCAGAAGCGCAGCGTGTCGTACATCGCGGCGCGCACCTCTTGGTTCTCCCAGTTGAGATCCGGCTGCTCGGGCATGAACGAGTGCAGGTAGTACTGACCGGTCTGCGGGTCGAGCGTCCAGGCCTGCCCGATCCGCTCGAAGCAGGACAGCCAGTTGTTCGGGGGGCTGCCGTCCGGTTTCGCATCGCGCCAGACGTACCAGTCCCGCTTCGCGTTGTCGCGGCTGGACCGCGACTCGGCGAACCACTCGTGCTGGTCGCTGGTGTGGCACGGCACCCAGTCGACGACCACCTTGATGCCGCGGGCGTGCGCGCCCTCGACGAGGGCGTCGAAGTCCGCCATCGTCCCGAACAGCGGGTGCACGTCGCAGTAGTCGGCGACGTCGTAGCCGAAGTCGGCCATCGGCGAAGGGTAGAACGGCGACAGCCAGATCGCGTCGACGGGCAGGTCGGCCAGGTAGTCCAGGCGCGAGGTGATGCCGGCCAGGTCCCCGATGCCGTCGCCGTTCGAGTCGGCGAAGCTGCGCGGGTAGATCTGGTAGATCACGCCGGACTTCCACCAGGGCAGCTCGCTCAACTCAAGACCTCTCCGTCGACGTGTCCGCCGAGCACGGTAGCGGCCGGCAGCCCGCGCTGCCGCGCGGCCGGTGCGGCGGCCGGCACGCGCAACACGGAGGAAACGCACCTACCCTAGAGTCGCGGCATGGAACCGGTACCCCAGGCAGTCCACCGGGAGGCTCCGGCGGAGATCGCCGAGCCGATGCGGCGCGACGTGCGGCTCCTCGGTGACACGCTCGGCGAGGTGCTGCGCGAGAGCGGCGGTGCGGACCTGCTGCGCGACGTCGAGCTGCTGCGGGTCGCCGTGATCGCCGTTCGCGAAGGGGCCGGCTCGGTCGACGACGTGACGTCGCTGGTCGACTCGTTCGAGCTCGACCGGGCCGAGGAGGTCGCCCGCGCGTTCACCGTCTACTTCCACCTGGTCAACCTCGCGGAGGAGCGGCAGCGGGTCCGCGCGCTCCGCGAGCGGGCCAGGTCCGGCCCCCCGGGGTCGGGCACGCTCGGCGCGACCGTGGAGGAGCTGATCGCGTCCGATGGTGCCGACGCGGTCGATGCGCTGGTCCGCGACCTGCGCGTGCACCCGGTCCTGACGGCTCACCCGACGGAGGCTCGCCGCCGCGCCGTGGTCAGCGCGGTCGCGCGAGCCGGCGAACAGCTCGACCGCTTCGACGACCCGCGGGCCAGCCGGCTGGAGCTGGCCGACGCCCGGCGCCGGCTGCTCGAGGAGGTCAGCATCCTGTGGCGCACCTCGCAGCTGCGGACTGCGCGACCGGGACCGCTCGACGAGGTCCGTACGGCGGTGGCGGTGTTCGACGAGACGCTGATCCGCGTGGTGCCGCGGCTCTACCGCACGCTGGACGAGGCGATCGGCGGCCCGGACAGCGGTGCTCGCCCGCCGGTCGTACCGGCGTTTCTGCGCTGGGGGAGCTGGGTCGGCGGTGACCGCGACGGCAACCCGCACGTCACCGCGTCGGTGACCCGCGACACGCTCGCCATCCAGGCCGACCATGCCCTCGCTGCGCTGTCGACGATCGCCGCTCGGGTCGGTCGGACGCTGACGGCCGACGAGCGGACGACCCCGCCGAGCGAGGCGCTGCGCAAGGCGCTGGACGCCGACGCGGTCGCCTACCGCGCGCTGATGACCGACGTCGCGACGCGGTCGCCCGCCGAGCCCCACCGGCAGAAGATGCTGCTCGCGGCGGTGCGGCTGGCCGCGACGCGCGACCGGGACAGCGACCTGGCCTACCGCCGGCCGGCCGAGCTGCTGCACGACCTTCGGCTCGTCCAGGAGTCGCTCGCCGCCGCCGGTGCGCAGCGGCTGGCGTACGGCGAGCTGCAGCACCTGGTGTGGCAGGTTGAGACGTTCGGCTTCCACCTCGCCGAGCTGGAGGTGCGTCAGCACAGCAGCGTGCACGCCGCCACGCTGACCGAGCTGCTCGGTCCTGAGGTGGCCGGTGACGCTGCGGCACTCGACCGGCTGTCTGCCGGCGCGGCGGCGGTGGCCGCGACGGGTGACGTCGCAAAGGAGGCGCTCGCGACGTTCCGCGTGATCGCCGACCTGCAGGAGTGGTGGGGCGTCACGGCCTGCCGGCGCTACGTCGTGAGCTTCACCCAGTCGGCGCTCGACCTGGTCGCCGTCCGGGCGCTCGCCCGGCTGGCCGTCGGCGAGCGCGCGCTCGAGCTCGACGTCGTACCGCTGTTCGAGACGCGCGACGACCTCACCCGCGCGGTCGGGGTGCTCGACGACTACGTCGCGCTGCCCGGTGTCGCCGAGTGGCTCGCCGGCCGCGGCCAGCGGCTGGAGGTGATGCTCGGCTACTCCGACTCCGCCAAGGACGTCGGGCCGGCGAGCGCGACGCTCGCGCTCTACGACACGCAGGGCGCGCTGACCGAGTGGGCGCGCAGCCGCGGCATCCTCCTGACGCTGTTCCACGGCCGCGGGGGCGCGCTCGGCCGTGGCGGCGGCCCCGCGCACCGCGCCGTCCGCAGCCAGGCACCGGGGTCGGTGTCCGGCCGGTTCAAGCTCACCGAGCAGGGCGAGGTCGTCTTCGCCCGCTACGGCACCCGGCAGATCGCCGAGCGGCACCTCGAGCAGGTGACCTCCGCCGTCCTGCTCGCCTCGACGCAGTCGGCCGAGGAGCACACCGCGGACGTCGCCCGCCGCTTCGAGTCGGTGGCGGAGCGGCTGGAGAGCGCCGCACGGACGGCGTACCGCGCGCTGGTGGAGACGCCCGGCTTCGCCGAGTACGTCGGACTGGTCAGCCCGCTCGAGGAGCTCGGCGAGCTGGCCATCGGATCCCGGCCGGCCCGGCGCGGCACGGCGCGTGGCCTGGCGGACCTCCGGGCGATCCCTTGGGTGTTCGCCTGGGCGCAGACGCGGTGCAACCTGCCCGGCTGGTACGGCCTCGGGTCGGGGCTGGCCGCGGTGGCCGAGACCGGCGGCGGGCTCGACCGGCTGCGCGCGGCGTACGCCGAGTGGCCGCTGTTCACCTCGATGCTCGACAACGCCGAGATGAGCCTCGCCAAGACCGACCGCGGCATCGCGCAGCGCTACCTAGCGCTCGGCGACCAGCCGGAGCTGACCGCGGTCATCCTGGCCGAGCTCGAGCGGACGACCGAGCTGGTGCTCGCCGTCACCGGCCACGACCGGCTGCTCGACAAGCACGGCGTGCTGGCCCGCGCCGTCGACCTGCGCAACCCCTACGTCGACGCGCTGTCCTACCTGCAGCTGCGCGCGATGTCGGCGCTGCGCGCCGGCGAGCCCGACCGGGACCGCGCTCAGCGGCTGCAGCGGCTGCTGCTGCTGACCGTCAACGGCGTGGCGGCCGGTCTGCAGAACACCGGCTGACCCGCCCGCCGCGTCAGCGCGGGGCGCGGTTGTTCTTCGCGATCGCCTTCCACTTCTTGCGCGCCTCGGACGCCAGCCGCTTGTCCTGCTTGCGGGCGAGGAAGTCCAGCTCGGCCAGCAGCTTGTGGTGGCTGTCCAGCCTTCGCTGGGGGAGCGCGCCGGAGGCGATCGCCGCACCGACCGCGCAGCCCGGCTCGCCGCCGTGCTGGCAGTCGCGGAACTGGCACTGCGCGGCCAGCTCGTCGATGTCGGAGAACGCCCGGTCGAGACCCTCGTCGGCGTTCCAGAGCAGCAGGGTGCGCAGGCCCGGCGTGTCGATCAGCACCCCGCCGCCCGGCAGCACCATCAGCTCGCGGTGCGTGGTCGTGTGCCGGCCGCGGCCGTCGGAGCGGATCTCCTGGGTCGCCATGAGCTCCTCGCCGCCGAGCGCGTTGGCGAGCGTCGACTTGCCCGCGCCGGACTGTCCGAGCAGCACGACTGTCTGGCCTGGCCGCACCAGCCCGCGGACCGTCTCGACGCCGTCGCCGGAGTGCGCGCTGACCGCATGCACCTCGACACCGGGCGCCACTGTCGCCGCCTGGTCCAGGACGGCGTCGAGGTCGTCGCACAGGTCGGACTTGGTGAGCAGCAGCACCGGCGTCGCGCCGCTCTCCCAGGCGAGCGTCAGGAACCGTTCGATGCGGGTCAGGTTGGGCGTGCGGTTGAGCGGGACGACGACGAAGACTGTGTCGATGTTGGCGGCGAGCACGTGCGCGAGGGTCTCGGGGCCCGCCGCCCGGCGCAGGAACGCCGAGGTGCGCGGCAGCACCACGTCGATCAGGTCGCGTTCGTCGGTGTGCCGGACCCCGACCCAGTCGCCGACTGTCGGCAGCGCGGTGCGGTCCATCACCGCTTTGAGCAGTGCGGGTGCCACCTCGGCGCGGACGTCGCCCGCGGCGGTGGTGACGACGTGCAGGGAGCGGTCCGTGCGGATGACGCGGCCGGGCTGCACGCCGCTGTTGTCGAGCTGTTCTTCACGGGTGGTGTCCCAGCCGAGCTGGGCGAGCAGGTCTGCGGACAACGCAGGAGCCCTTCAGGCAGGGCGCTCGGCTGCGTCAGGCAGCGGTCGCGAGCGCCGGGGTGGACGTGCGGGCATGGGTAAGCAGCAGAACAGCCATCGCGTGCCCACCTCCCTCGACGTCGACCCGGTTGTCGTGGTCGAAAGGGTACGCCCGGTCCGGCGCGCAACGCACTCGATTTAGGGTGGATGGATGAGCAGATCGCGGCTGGCGGCCGGCGCGGCGGCTGCGCTGCTCGCCGCGGCGTGCAGCTCCGGCCGGCGGGCGAGCCCGACCGCGCCGCCCACTCCCTCGGCGACGCCGGCCGTTCCGGCCACCGCCACGCCGACACCGACGGCCGGGTCCAGCCCGGCCGCGACCGAGCCGGCACGGGGCGCCGGCCCGGCGTGCCGGCGCGCCACCCGCGCCGAGCCCGGCGCGTCCGAGGGGATGCTGACGACGCCCGCGGGGTTGAAGCGGCGCTATCTGCTGTACCTGCCGTCGGCGTACGACGGGCGGCAGCCCGTGCCGCTGGTGCTCAACCTCCACGGGTACGGCGGCACGCCGGAGCTGCAGCAGCTGTACTCCGGACTCGGTCTGGTCGCCGAGGAGCAGGGCTTCGCCGTCGCGGCGCTCGAGGGCCAGGGCAGGCCGCTGCACTACAACGTCCGCCCGACCCGGTCGGCCGGCGAAGAGAGCGACGTGCGTGTCGCGGGGGCGCTGGTCGAGCACCTCGCCGGGACGCTCTGCCTCGACGAGGACCGGGTCTACGCCGCCGGCATGTCCAACGGCGCTGCGCTCGCTGTCACGGCTGCCTGCTACGACAGCGACCGGTACGCCGCCGTCGCGGCGGTCGCGGCGCTGGTGTACGACCGGTCGTGCGACCGCGGCCGGCCGGTGCCGATCGTCGTCTTCCGCGGCACCGGCGACCCGATCGTGCCCTACGGCGGCGGCCGGGTGCGCTGCTGCGGCGGCCCCGTCGTCAACGACACCAAGGCCGACATCACCGGCTGGGCGAGGCACAACGGCTGCGCCGCCAGACCGCGGACCACGACGAAGGGCGTCGTCGTGACGACGCACTACACCGGGTGCGCCGGCGGCGCGGACGTCGTTCTGCACACCGTGCAGAGCGGCGGGCACACCTGGCCCGGTGCCATCGCCGTACCGGGCCTGGGCAACAGCACCGGCAAGGACGAACTCGACGCGTCGGCCGAGATCTGGCGGTTCTTCGCGGACCACCCGCGCCGCCGGTAGTCGCTACGGCGCCGGCGGGCTGCCTCCCGGCCCGTCGACTACTGCAGCGGCCAGTGGCACGCGTGGACGCCCATACACCGGCGCGGCGTTCGTAGCTGTCGACGTAGCGGTTGTAGCTGCCGGGCCGAACGGAGCTCCTGGCCGAGACTGCCGCGACAGCTCCGTCGAGGTGGATGGAGATCTGATCGACCACCAGAGTGGGCGGCGGGTTGCCCCGCAGGTCCGCGATGTACCGGGGCAGGTCCCACAGCTCGCCCGTCGCTCCGTCCAGGTACCGGAAGCCGGGCGGCAGCACAGGTTCGAGCAGCTCCCACGATCCCTGCCGGAACGCTTCGATGAACTGCCGGTTGGCTTCGTGCAGCAGCCCGAGGTCGTCAGTCGTCACGTGCGAGCTCACGCATCGTCGGCCAGGGACCGGGTCATGTTCGCGGCGACGACGCTGTCCGCGAGCGCTGTCCTCCGGTAGAGCACGCTGCGGCCGGCTCGCCACGACGTCACCAGGCCGCTTCTCCGCAGCACGGCCAGGTGCTGACTGACCGAAGCCGGGCTCTGCCCGAGCTTCAGCGCGAGCTCGGTCGTCGACAACGGCAGCGCGGCGCAGGTCAGGATGGCGGCCCGGTTGCGGCCGAGCAGCGCCCCCAACGAGTCGTTGTCGGCGATCCGGTGGCCCTCGGCGGACCACAGGTTGGCGACACCCCGCGCCGCGTAGGTCAGGCTGCACGGTCCCGACCTGCTGGCCGCGTAGATCACGTTGGGCCAGGCGAACACCGACGGGACCAGCACCAGCCCCGCCTCCGCGAGGTGCTGCGTGGCGGACACCGTCATGGTGATCTGCAGCGCATCTGCAGTCACCGTCAGCGAGGGGTGCAGGCCGGCCAGCATCGCGCCCACGCCGGCCTTCGTCAGCTGGGTCACCCGGTGCGCGACGTCGTCGTCGAGCACTCCGCGCATCGCGCGCCAGTGCGGCCCGACGGCGACCGACCAGTACTCCCACAGCGCGTCAGCCAGCCGTCGCGGGCCGCCCGGCACGGTGAGCCCCCGGACGAGGGTCGGCAACGGCCCGGGGTGCCACACCTCCTCGAGGTCGCGCCGAAGGTCCGCGGGTGCCAGCTCGCGCACACTCAGCAGCTGCTGCTCGATCGTCGTGCCGGTGTCGGTCGCGCCGGCGAAGAGGAAGTCGGCGATGGCCGCGCGAGCGGGCACGACGGCCCGGAGCAGCGCCATGTCGACCCGGCGCAGGTCGCCGCGAACCGCTGCGAACCAGCCCGAGTGCAGGGGCTGCGCACGGCCGGTGCCCAGCATGTACAAGCTCTCGGCGACCTCGGCCAACGGCGAGTACGCGAACCGGATCCGCTGCACGTCGCTTGCGGTCATCGGAACGGTGATCACGCCGCCCAGCGTAGAGCGACGGGGCAAGGGGCGTTCAACCATTGCTCCGTACGCGAATCGTTGCTGGCGCCGGAACCGCCGGGTGACCCTCCGCTCGGTGCGCTGCGCACCGTTCGTCGCGGCCGACGCCGCGCTGCCAAGGGAGGCCCGCTTTGACGCACCTCGATCCACTCCACCAGGTCGACAACCGACCCGGGCGCCGGGCGCGCCGTCGTCGGCCGAGGGCGCTGGCTGCGGTACTCAGCACCGTGCTGTGTGCGATCACCCTCGCCGCCGCGCCGGCCGACGCTGCGCGCGGCCGCTCGAACACGCTCAACCCTCAGCTGTACCCGGTCGACGCGAGGCCTTTCGGCAAGAGCATGTCGACCTGGCTGGAGCGAGCCACGCAGTGGGTCTACGGGACGCCGCTGGACCAGAGCCCGCTGTTCGACCCGACCGGCGAGAACTGCGACGTCAACCAGCGGGGGCCGGTGTGGTACATCGCCCGGATTGCCGGTCCGGCGGTCTTCGAAGGGACCCGGTACTGCACGATCCCGCACCAGAAGTCGATCCTGCTCTACATCGGGGCCGTCGTCGCGACCTGTCCCTGCCCCGCCGACCCGAGCTACCAGCCGGCACCGGGCCAGTCGCTGTACGAGTTCCTCGCGAGCGACGCCGACTTCTACATGGACACCGTCGACCACCTCGAGGTCACGATCGACGGGGTTGCGGTCAAGCGGGTGCTGGAGGACTACCGGTACGTCTCCGACGACCTGTTCTCGATCACGGGTGATCCCAGCCTGGCCGGCGTCCTCGACCCGTGCATCACGGGTGAGCCGCAGCAGGCCGTCGTCGACGGGTTCTTCCTGATGCTCAAGCCGCTCGACCGCGGCGAGCACACGATCGTCGTCCACGGCACCAACACCTTCGGCCACGACAAGACCTTCACCTACCACCTGACCGTCGTCTGACCCGGGGCAGCCGGGGGCCGCTCGGCAGAGTGGCCCCCGGACCACCACCTGACAGCCGGCTGCCCGGCGGGTCGGCCGGCGTCCCGGCGATCAGCCGGAGCGCTGGTGACGCCTCGGGGCGGTCGCGAGCTGGACCGCGGCGGCGACCTTGGGCGCATCACGTACTGCCATCCGGGCCGAGGTGATCCGGACGGCCGGCGGGCTGCCGATCCGGTAGCGCGAGCCGGCCGCGACCGCGTAGCCGGACGCCGCGAGCTGCTGTACGACGGACAGCTCGTCCGCGACCGGGATCCAGACGTTCAGCCCCGACCAGCCGACGGCCGGGACGTCCCGGGCCGCGAGCGCGGCGAGCAGGGCGGCGCGGCGCTCGGCATAGGCCGCCTCCGCCCGGTCGAGCAGCGCGGCGACGTCGCGGTCGGCCCAGAGCCCGGCGACGAGCTGCTGGAGGACGTGGCTGACCCAGCCGGTCCCGACCGACAGGCGGCCCTGCACGCGGGCGATGGTGCCGGGATCGCCGGTGAGGACCGCGAGACGCAGGTCCGGGCCGAGCGACTTCGAAACGGACCGCGCGACGGCCCACCGCCGGGTGCGGGTCGTGCACAGGCTGAGCGCGGGCGCGCCGGCGACGGCACCGGCGTGGTCGTCCTCCACGACGAGCGTCTGGGGGTGGGCGCGCAGGACCCGGCGCAGCGCGCGCACCCGTGACTCGTCGAGGCAGGCGCCGGTCGGGTTGTGCGCGCGCGGTGTGACCACGACCGCGACGGCGCCCCGGCGCAGCGCCGCGGCCAGCGCCTCCGGCACCGGACCGGAGCGGTCGACCGCCATCGGCTCCACCCGCAGGCCGATCGCGCGGACGAGCTCGATCACCCCGCTGTAGCCCGGGTCCTCGACCGCGATGCGGTCCCCGGCCTGGGCGTGGGTCGCGAGCACTCGCTCGACGCCGTCGAGCGCGCCGCCGACCACCGTCAGCGCCGCTGCCGGTATCCCGTCCGCCGCGAACTGGGCCGCCGCGGCGCGCAGCAATGACGCGTCGTCCTGGTCGGCGCGGTAGCCGCGCGGCTGGTAAGCCAGTCGGGCGAGCACCGGCCGGACGTCCGGCAGCAGGGCGGGGTCGGGGTCGCCGCTGGCCAGGTCGACCGAGCCGGCCGGGACCGACAGCGGCGCGTGCGGCAGCGGCGGCCGGTGGGCCACCGCCGTCCCACGGCGCCCGTCGGCGGTGACGACTCCTCGGTCACGCAGCCCTTGGTACGCCGCGTTGACGGTGGCCGGGCTGACGCCGAGCGACCCGGCCAGCCCGCGCACGGTGGGCAGCCGCGCGCCCGGGGTCAGTCGACCGGTGAAGACCGCGCGCTCCACGCTGCTGACGATGTCACTGGTGGTGCGTCCGACTATCCCATATTGTGCTGGCACACCAAGTAGTCTGTACTAGAACGAATCGAGTGTCGACCATGACGCAGGACTTCGCCGTGACGGAGCTGACACGCGCTCGGCGGCTCGCGGACCGGGCCAGCTACGTGCGCGATGCCGTGCACGCCATCCTGGACGAAGGGCTGCTGTGTCATCTGGCGCACGTCCTGCCGGGCGGCCAGCCGGTCGTGCTGCCGACGATCTACGGGCGGATCGGCGACGTCCTGTACGTGCACGGCTCGGGTGCCAGCCGAATGCTGCGAACGGCCGCAGCGGACGGCCGGATCTGCGTGACGGTGACGCTGCTCGACGGGCTCGTCGTGTCGCGCTCGGCGTTCCACCACTCGATGAACTACCGTTCCGTCGTGGTCTTCGGCACACCGCGGGTGGTCGACGATCCGGCGGAGAAGGACGCCGCGCTGGCCGCCATCGTCGAGCACGTCGTACCGGGACGGACGGGCGAGACCCGCGCCCCCAGCGCCAAGGAGCTGGCGGCGACGCTCGTGCTGGCGCTGCCGATCGACGAGGCCTCGGCGAAGGTGCGCACGGGGCCACCCGGCGAGGACCCGAGCGATGTCGGGTTGCCGTACTGGGGCGGCGTCGTTCCGCTCCGGGTCGTCGCCGATCCACCGGTGCCCGACGAGCTGGTGCCGGACGATGCCGCCGCGCCGGCGTACCTGACGGCGTACCGGCGGCCCGGTCACTCGTCCTCGGGCTTGTCCCACTTCTCGTAGTCACGCTGCAGCTCGGCCTCGACCTCGCGCGGGCTGACGCCCGTCCACTGCGCGGACCAGCGGTGGACGCCGGCGTGCCCTGCGGCGCGCTGGCAGACGTGGCCGGTGTCCCTAGTCACCGGCGAGAACACGCCGGGGATGTTGACCGGCAGTCCGCACGGCTCGTTGCTGATCTCGGCCGGCGGGTCGGTCGCTGTCGCGTCGCTCATCGGGCAGCTGCCTCTCGGTAGGACGGCTGGCGGCCGGGCGCCGCACAGCGACGTCCCCAGCACCGATGTGCCCCGGTAGCGGCGCCGTAGTCGCAGAATCTACTGGCCAGGGCGACCGCGGCCGCGCGTCCGATGCTGGGTTGCGGCGCGTGATGCGGTATTCCTTACGGCTCACACGGCTGGTCTTCGGCGAACTGGGAACGAAACACATGCCCCAGGGTGTTGACGGGTAGCGATCAGCTCCAGGACCGACGTAAGGAACCCACCACATGGCGCAGACGCCCGACTTCGACGCGGGTAACAGGTCGCTCGAGGCTGAGGACAGCCTTGAGGAGATCATCGCTCGCAAGCCCGAGCAGCCGGTTGGTGTCGCCGAGGACGAGAACGACCTCGCGTTCGAGATGGAGCTCGCCGGCGGCGAGGAGATCAACGACGAGCTCAGCATCCGGCCGGTACCGGTCCAGGCCAACGAGTTCACCTGCCGCAGCTGCTTCCTCGTGAAGCACCGGAGTCAGCTCGCCAACGAGAAGAAGACGCTCTGCCGGGACTGCATCTAGCGTCCTGACGGCGCCGGTACGCCGGGCGCGCGGTCGATCTTCGCAACACCCGCACATCCCGGGGGCCGGCTACGGACATCTCGTTCCTACACTTCGTCGGCATGGACCGCTGCATCGTTGTCATCGAGGACGAGCGCACGATCGCCGCTGCGCTGGCCGCCCGGCTGCGCAAGGAGGGCTTCCGCGTCGAGACGGCACACGACGGCCCGTCCGGCGTGGAGCTGTGCCGCCGGGTCTCGCCCGACCTCGTCGTCCTCGACGTGATGCTGCCCGGATTCGACGGGATCGAGGCCTGCCGGCTGATTCAGCGGGATCGGCACGTGCCGGTCGTCATGCTGACCGCCCGGGACACCGAGACCGACCTGCTGGTCGGCCTCGGCGTCGGCGCGGACGACTACCTGACCAAGCCGTTCTCGCCGCGTGAGCTCGTCGCGCGGATCCAGGCGGTGCTGCGCCGGTCCGAGCGCGGCGCAGTCGCCCGCGGCGAGTCGGTCTACGTCGTCGGTGACGTCGTCGTCGACCCCGCGGGCCGCCGGGTGCGCCGCGGCGGGGACGAGGTGCACCTGACGCCGACCGAGTTCGACCTGCTGGTCCGGCTCGCCGCCCGGCCCGGCGTCGTCCACTCCCGCGAGCGGCTGCTGCAGGACGTCTGGGGCTGGCGCGACGCGTCCGGCACCCGCACTGTCGACACGCACGTCGCTGCGTTGCGCCGCAAGCTCGGTGACGACCTGGTCCGCACGGTCCACGGCGTCGGATACTCCGTCGAACGCGGCGGCGACCCGGCGTGAGGCCGCTGGACCGGCTGACCTCCATCAAGGCGAAGCTCGGTGCGGTCATCGTCATCGCGGTCACCGTGACGGTGGTGACAGTGGTCCTCGGCTCCCGGTCCGACCTGTCGATCATCGCTCGGGGCGCGATCGCCGGATCGCTGAGCCTGCTCATGGTGCAGGTCATGGCGCGGGGGATGACGTCGCCACTTCGCGAGATGGCCGCCGCGGCGCGGGCGATGGCGGCCGGCGACTACGGCCGCCGGGTGACCGCAACGAGCCGGGACGAGGTCGGCGAGCTCGCCCGGGCCTTCAACCGGATGGCCGGCGAGCTCGCCGAGGTCGACCGGATGCGCCGCGACCTCGTCGCCAACGTGTCCCACGAGCTGCGTACGCCGATCACCGCGCTGCGCGCCGTACTGGAGAACCTCGTCGACGGTGTCGAGCCGCCCGACCCGGCGACGCTGCAGACGCTGCTGCGCCAGGTCGAACGGCTCGGCCGGCTGGTCGAGCAGCTGCTCGACCTGTCCCGGCTGGAGTCCGGCGCCGTGCCGCTGGAGCGGTCGGTCTTCGCGGTGGCACCGTTCATCGAGCAGGCGCTGCACGAGGCGCGGGTCGCGGCCGACCTCGCCGGGAAGACCGTCGCGCTCACCGCCGACGTGGAGCCGGCGGACGTGCGGGTCGAGGCCGACGAGGAGCGCGTGCACCAGGTGCTCGGCAACCTGCTGGGCAACGCGGTGCGGCACTCTCCGCCCGGCGGCTGCGTCGCCGTACGCGTGCGGCGGGCACCCGGCCGGCTGGTGCTCGAGGTCGCCGACGAGGGGCCGGGCATCCCGCCGGACGAGGCCAACCGGGTGTTCGAGCGGTTCTACCGGATCGACACGTCGCGCGCCGCCGCCGACGGCGGCACCGGCCTCGGGCTCTCGATCGCCCGCTGGGTCGTCGAGCTGCACGGCGGCGACCTGCGGGTGGAGCAGAACCTGCCGACCGGGTGCCGCATGGTCGTCGAGATCCCCCAGGCAGACAGATGAGCCCGCCTCCGCCGACCGACCCGCCGGCCAACCTGTGGTCGGTCGCCGCCCACCGGCGGGCCGCCGCTGATGCTCGCCCAGCGCGGGCCAGGACGCCGGCCGCGACGCTCCCGCACGCGCTCGGCGCGCTCGCCGCGGGTGTGGTGGCCGCGGTCGCCGTACCCGGGGCGCCGCCCGGGCTCGGGCTCGCGCTCACGGTGGTCGCGGTCGCCGCCGCGCTCACGCCGGCCCTGCGGTCGCGCCTAGACCGCCACACCGTCGGCTTCGGCACAGCCGCCGTCGTGCTGGCGGGCACCGCCGCCGTCCGGACGCCGAGTGGCTGGTGGCGCTCGACCTGCTCGCTGCCTTCGCCGTCGGCTCGATGGCAGTCGCCGGTGGTCAGTCGTGGACCGAGGTTGCGCGCGGCGCGGCTGCCGTGGCGGTCCGCTCGCCGATGGGAGCGGCACACGTGGGTCGGCCGATGGCCGGCCTGACCCGGACGCTCCCCGACACGGCCCGTCCGGTGCTGCGGGCCAGCGCGGTGTCCGCGGCGCTGCTGCTGGTGTTCGGCGCGCTGTTCGTCAGCGCGGACGGGGCGTTCGCCGACCTGGCCGACCGGCTGCTCGTACCGGAGATCACGCTGGGCCTGCTGCCGGCGCGGGTCGCCGTGCTCGTGCTGGTCGCCGGCCTGGTGGGTGCCGGCTGCTCGCGGCCCGCGCGGAGCCGGCCGTCGGCTTGGCGGCCGGGCTGGCTGCGCTGGTGGACGGCGCACTCGCGTTCGCCACCGGCGCCGCCCGCGCGACCGCCCGGCACCGCGTCGAGTGGGTGCTGCCGCTGGTCGTGCTGGACCTGCTCTTCGCCGCCTTCGTCCGGGGTGCAGTTCGCGGTGTTCTTCGGCGGCCAGGAGCACCTGCTCCGCACCGCCGGGCTGACGGCCGCCGAGCACGCCAGGCAGGGGTTCTTCCAGCTGCTCGCCGTCGCTGCCATGACGCTCGCGCTCGTCGCCGTCGCCGTACGCCGGCCGGTGCGGGCGACCGCTCGCTGCTGCGCGTGCTGCTCGGGGCGCTCTGCGGCTTGACCGGTGTGGTGCTGCTGTCGGCCGCGCAGCGGCTGCACCGCTACCAGGATGCGTTCGGCTTCACCCGGCTCCGGCTGGTGGTGGACGTCGCGATCATCTGGATCGCGGTCGTACTGGTGCTGGTCTGCGTCGCCGGTGTCCTCTGGCGCGCCGGCTGGCTGCCGCGGGCGGTGCTCGCCAGCGCGGTGATCGCGCTGCTCGCGCTCAACGTCGTCAACGCGGATGCGTTCGTAGCCCGCCGCAACGTCGCGCGGTACGCCGCCGGCGACGCGATCGACACGTTCTACCTCGCCGAGCTCGGCGCGGACGCCGTACCCGAGCTCGACCGGCTCCCGGAACCAGCCCGGTCCTGCGCGCTCCGCGGAGCGGCCACCCGGCTCGACCGGCTGGCTGCCGGCGGCTGGCGCGGGGCCAACCTGGCACGGGCGCGGGCTCGCGACGTCTTGGCCGCCCGCCCCGCCGGCCCGTGCACCACGGTGGACGGGCGGAGCCGCGCGGCCGCAGCCGGAGCGAGGAGCAGGCCCGCTCTTGTCCTGCGACGACCGAACGGCTACAGGCCGGAAAGAGCGGCGAAGCCCCAGGCGGAGCGAAGCGAGCCCATCTCGCAAAGTTCCGAAGGCGGGCCCGGCACCCCGCCACTGGTGTCGGGACCCGCCCTCGGAGACCTGGGTGCGGCTGGCGTGGCCGCGCCGATCGATGTCTCCGCGCATCTACCCGGCGGTGCCGGGTCCGGACACGTGAGAGTTTGCTACCGAACGCCGTTCGGTATGCGGCTCAGCCCGTCCGGGAACCTCGCCGGGCCGCTCGGTGTACCAATGACGACAACACCGCTGGTGGAGGGCCGACCACTGGACGACAGCGAGCTGGTCGCGCGTGCCCGCTCGGGGGACGTGCGCGCCTACGAGGACCTGGTACGCCGTCATCAGGACGTCGCGTTCCGGGTCGCGCAGCTCGTTGCCGGCAACGCGGCGGACGCGGAGGACGCGGCTCAGGAGGCGATGGTGAAGGCGTACTACGCGCTGGACCGGTTCCGCGAGGACGCGCCGTTCCGGCCGTGGCTGCTGCGCATCGTCGCCAACGAGGCGAGCAACCGCCGCCGCTCGTCCGGCCGCCGGGCACAGCTGGCCCTGGCGGCTTCCGCGGAGCGCTCCTCGGGAGACGTGGCCCCGTCTCCCGAGGAGTCCACGGTGCGCGACGAGGAGCAGCGGCAGCTCGTCGCGGCGCTGAACCGGCTCAAGGAGCCGGACCGCCTCGTCATCGGGTGTCGCTACCTGCTCGAGCTCTCGGAGGCGGAGACCGCCGAGGCGCTCGGCTGGCGGGTCGGTACCGTCAAGTCGCGCCTGTCAAGGGCGCTGCCGAAGCTGCGCGCCGAGCTCGGCGCCGATTCGACGACCGCCGCCGCGAGCAGCGAGCGGAGGGCGGACGCATGAGCGATCAGCTGGCGACCCTCGAGGACCGGCTGCGCCGGCTGGCCCCGCACCTCGACTTCGCCGAGACGCCCGACCTCGCGACCGCGGTGGGGGACCGGCTGCGGACCGCCCCGGCACCGGCGCGCCACGGCCGCGGTCCGGCGCTGCGGCCGTGGGCTGACTGGCTGCCACGCGTCGCGGTCGCTGCGCTCGCGGCCGTCGCGCTGCTCGCGGTCACGCTCACCGTGTCGCCCGCGGCACGTGCCGCTGTCCGGTCTATCCTGCGCCGGATACCGGGCATCGAGATATCGAGCGACCGGCCGCCACCCGCGGGCCGCACCGGCGACGCGACGCCGCAGACGACGACCGCGCCGACGACGTCCGCGCCGGCGACGCCGGCTGCATCCGCCACGCCGTCCGCATCGCCGACGGCGCTCGTCGTACCGGGCGATCGCACGTCGCTGGCCGGCGCCCGGGCTGCGGCGCGGTTCCCGATCCGGGTCCCCGCCGAGCTCCGACCGCCCGACCAGGTCTACGTCGACCCGTCGATCGCCGGCCGCGCGGTCTCGTTCGTCTGGGCCGCCGGCGGGCAGCTGCCGCCGACGTCGGCCGCCGGCGTCGGCGCGGTCCTGACGCAGTTCGAGGCCGGGACGGAGACGTACTTCATCAAGGAGCTCGGCGGCAGCGGTGCGCGGTTCGACGACGTCGAGGTGGTGGCCGGCGAGATGCCAGGGGCCTGGGTGGAGGGTGTGCACTCGGTGCGGATCCGAGCGCTCGACCCGAACGACGAGCTGACGTACGTGACCAGCCGGCTCGCCAGCAACGCGTTGGTCTGGGTGGACGACGGTGTCACCTACCGCCTCGAGACGGCGGCCGACAAAGCCACCGCACTGCGCATCGCCCGGTCGCTGCGCTGACCCGCCGTACCGACGGAACCCCGGCCGCCCGGCCGGTGTATCTCAGGCAGGCTGGCGCACGAGGCGCCACCGTCCCGCCCAGGAGGCCGTCGTGAAGCGACTGCTCGCCGTACTCACCATCGCCGTCGTCGCCGTCCCAACCGCCGGCGTCGCGCCGGTCTCCGCAGGCGGTGGCGGCTGCCACCGCGACCTGCACAGGGATCTGCGCGGCGTCCGGGTCACCATGGTCGACAACTGCTTCGACCCGACCGTCGTCCGGATCGACCCAGGCCAGCGCGTCACGTGGAGCAACGCGAGCGACCAGCCGCACGCCGTCGCCGGCCAGG
>DASQMY010000222.1:0-4585 GCA_035645255.1 Mycobacteriales bacterium | reverse complement strand
CGCTGGGGGGCCAGCGCGGGCCGGTGCCGGTGGTGGTGCACCGGGGCTACGGCCTGCCCGGGTGGGTCGGGCCGGCCGACCTCGTCGTACCCGTGTCGGCCTCCGGCGAGACCGACGAGACGCTCTCCGCCGCCGAGGAGGCGCTCCGCCGCGGCGCCCGGGTCTTCAGCGTCGGGCGGCCCGGCTCACCGCTGGCCGAGCGGACGGCGGAGCGCGGCCCGTTCGCCTCCGTCGCCGACCCCCGGGACGGCCGGGCCGGGCTGTGGCAGCTCGCCGTGCCACTCGTCGTACTCGCCCACGAGCTCGGCCTGGCGCCGGCCGGCGACGACGTGCTCGAGGAGACAGCGGTGCTGCTCGAGACGCTGACCGACCGCTACGGCCCGGCGCGGGACAGCTTCCTCAACCCGGCGAAGGCGCTCGCCGTGGCACTCGTCGGGAGGACCCCGCTGATCTGGGGGAGCTCGCCGTCGGCCGGCGTCGCAGCCGACCGCTTCGCGGCTCAGCTGGCCGGGGATGCCAAGACGCCGGCGATGTCCGGTCTGCTGCCCGATGTCGGTCACAACGCCCTCGCCGTACTCGACATGCCGGCCGGCCGGTCCGCGCCCGGCGGCGTCACGCCGTTGCACGTCGTCGTGCTCCGCGAGGCCGACGAGGTCGAGCTGATCGGGCGGCGGGCCGACGCGCTCCGCGAGCTGGCCGCCGCGCGCGACGTCGCGGTCGACGTCGTGACGGCGGAGGGCGAGAGCCCGGTCGCCCGGCTGGCGTCGCTGGTCGCCTTCGCCGACTTCACCGCTGTCTACCTGAGCGTCCTGCTGGGCGTTGACCCGACTGCCACCTCGGCCACAGCCGAGCTGAAGACAAGGACAAGGACATGAGTACGTCGGGCGGCACCAGGGCGATCATCGCCGCGCTCTTCGCCAACCTCGGGATCGCGGCGGCGAAGTTCGTCGCGTTCCTGTTCACCGGGTCGTCGTCGATGCTGGCCGAGTCCATCCACTCGGTCGCCGACTCCAGCAACCAGGGGCTGCTGCTCTTCGGCGGCCGGCAGGCTAAGCGCCGGCCGGACGAGGACCACCCGTTCGGCTACGGCCGGTCGCGCTACTTCTACGCGTTCGTCGTCGCCGTCGTGCTGTTCACGCTCGGCTCGCTATTCGCGTTCTACGAGGGCTGGCACAAGCTCCAGCACACTCGCGAGCACCCCGGTGAAGGCGTCGAGAAGCCGGCCATCGCGATCGGGGTCCTCGTCGTCGCGATCATGCTGGAGACCTACTCCTTCCGCACCGCGATCGTCGAGTCCAACCGCGTGCGCGGCAGCCAGAGCTGGGTCCAGTTCGTCCGGCACTCGAAGTCGCCCGAGCTGCCGGTGATCCTCCTCGAGGACCTGGGCGCAGAGGTGGGTCTGATCCTGGCGCTGATCGGCGTCGTGCTCGCAGCGGTGACCGGCAACGGGCTGTACGACGCGCTCGGCACCATGTCGATCGGCGTCCTGCTCGGCGTCATCGCGATCATCCTGGCGATCGAGACCAAGAGCCTGCTGCTCGGCGAGGGCGCCAGCAAGCCCGACGTCGCGAAGATCAAGAACGCGATCACCGACGACCGCGACGTCAGCCGGCTCATCCACCTCAAGACGCTGTACCTCGGCCCGGAGGAGCTTCTCGTCGCGGCCAAGGTCCAACTCGGCGGTCACCTGTCGTTCGCCGACGTGTCGGCGGCTATCAACCGCGCCGAGCAGCGGGTCAGGACGGCGGTCCCGCATGCACGCGTCATGTACCTCGAGCCGGACAGCTACGACCCCAACTACGTCGATCCCGTCCCCCCGGACGAAGCGGCCGCCGCGCACTGAGCCGGCAGCTGGGGGGTGGTTCGAGGAGCCGGTGATGAGCCGAAACCCCTGCAATGAGGGGCTTTTCGGGCATCTGGTGATCGATCGGTAGTCCGTCTGGGCCATCTCTGGTCACCCCAACGGGGGTGTGCCACACTCCCCGGCAGCCGAGCCACATCCCCGCTCGCCGTGCCTTGGAGGCGTCGTGACAACGACCCGAGTTCACCGGCGCTACGCCGGAATCGCAATGACCTCAGCAGCTGCCCTGGTGTTCACGGCCACGACCGGAGCGCCGGTCGCCGTGGCAGCCGCCGTCCCGGTGGAGCTTGCCGAGAGCCAGGGCCTGCGCAAGGCGGTCACTCTCGCCGGTGTTCGAGAGCACCAGGCGGCGCTGCAGGCGATCGGTGACGCGAACGGCGGCAACCGCGTGGCCGGGTCGCCCGGCTACATCGCGTCCGCCAACTACGTCGAGTCCAAGCTCGTCGACGCCGGCTACACGGTCACGCGCTTCCCGTTCCAGTTCACCTTCAACGCCGACCGGACGCCAGCGGTCTTCCAGCGGGTCTCGCCGAACCCGACCACGTACGTCGACGGGGTGGACTTCGCCTCGATGACCTACTCGGGCAACGGCGACGTGACCGCCCCTGTCCACGCCGTCAACCTGCAGGTGCCGCCGCCGGCGGTCGAAGGCACGGCGCCGAGCGGCTGCGCGGCGGGGGACTTCGCCGGCTTCCCCGCCGGCGCGATCGCGCTCGTCCAGCGCGGCACCTGCAGCTTCCGGATCAAGGCTGCCAACGCCCAGGCAGCCGGCGCCACCGCCGTCATCGTGATGAACGAAGGACAGCCCGGCCGCACCGCCGCGGTCGCCGGCACGCTCGGCGAGCCCACGATGACACTTCCGGTCATCGGCACGACGTACGCGATCGGCCTCGAGCTCAGCAACGGCACGACCAACGGCGCCACCGGCTCGACGGCTCGCGTCCGCGTCGACCGAGTCAACGAGCAGCGCACGACCGAAAACCTCCTGGCCGAGACCGCGGCGGGAGATCCCAACAACGTCGTCGTCGTCGGCGCGCACCTCGACAGCGTCCCCCGCGGACCTGGCATCAACGACAACGGCTCGGGGTCCGCGGGCATCCTCGAGATCGCGGAGCAGATAGCTGCCCGTCAGATCGTCCCGCGCAACAAGATCCGGTTCGCCTGGTGGGGCGCCGAGGAGCTGGGTCTGATCGGCTCCAACCGCTACGTCGCTGCGCTGTCGCAGGCTGAGCTCGCGAAGATCAAGCTGAACCTCAACTTCGACATGATCGGGTCGCCGAACTTCGTCCGCTTCGTCTACGACGGGGACAACTCGGCGTTCCCGGCGAACCCGCCGGCCGTGGCCGATGGTCCGGACGGCTCCGGCGAGATCGAGCGGGTCTTCCACCACTACTTCGGCAGCTCCGGTCTGGCCTCGTCGGAGACGCCGTTCAACGGCCGCTCGGACTACGGCCCGTTCATCGCCAAGGGCATCCCGGCGGGTGGGCTCTTCACCGGCGCCGAGGGCACCAAGACGGCGGCCCAGGCAGCCGTCTACGGTGGCACGGCGGGCATCTCCTACGACCCGTGCTACCACCTGGCGTGCGACACCTACGACAACAACAGCAACACCGCGCTGGACCAGATGACCGACGCGGCCGCGCACGCAACGCTGTACTTCGCGAAGCGGAACCTCGACAAGAACCCGCTGGTCGACCCGGCCGGGCCGGTCAGCGGCGTCGCCTCGACGAGCGGTGGCGGTGGCCTCCACGACGAGCACGACCACGACGTCACCGAGTCGTAGCCTCGGACGCCGGCGCCGACGGCGTCTGCACCGGTACTCCGGTCAGGCGCCGTCGGCGTGTCCGGGGGTCACCGCGCCGTGCTGATCAGCGCGTCGCGGCGTCGCGGAGGAAGCCGCGGACCTGCTCGCGGGCGCCCCTGCTGATGTGCTTGCCGTGCGTGAACGCCGCGACGTCGTACTCGAGCTCGCCGAGCACGTGCGCGGTCTGCTCGTTCATGACGACGTCCTGGCAGAACGACCGGACCGACCACTTGAGCCGGCGGACGTTCCAGATCGAGTCACCGGTGACGAGCACGCCGGTCGGCTCGTGCAGCAGGGCGACGTGGCCCATCGTGTGCCCCGGCGTGTGTACGACGCGCAGCCCGCCCGCCACTGGGAGCACGTCGCCGTCGGCGAACTCCTCCGCTACGGTGACCGGCGGAAACCCGTTGGCGCCACGGCCGAGCGCGTTGAGCACGCGCCCGGCGACCAGGCTCTTGTCGCGGGGCGGCGCCATCCCGCTGCGCGCCCACGGCGCGTCGACCGCGTGGATCGACACCGGCGCGCCGGACAGTGCCGCCAGCGTCGCGGCCCCGCCAGCGTGGTCGCCGTGCGCGTGCGTCAGAACGATCTGCGTGACGTCCTGGACGGACTTCCCCATCGCGGCGAGGCCGGCCAGGGTGCGCTTGCCCTTGCCCTTCAACCCGCAGTCGACGAGCGCCACCTGTCCGTCGTCGCCGACGAACGCCATGACGTTGACGAAGTCGTAGGGCGCGGCCGGGATCCGCCAGACACCCGGTGCCATCTCGTGCGCGGCTGGGTGCGCCATCGGGCTCCCTCCTCGTTCGGCTACCCGCCGACGTAGGACTTCAGATGCCGGCCCGTCAGCGAGCCGCTGGCCTCGACGAGATCCGCAGGCGGGCCCTCGAAGACTACGCGGCCGCCGTCGTGCCCGGCCCGGG
>DASQMY010000221.1:0-8413 GCA_035645255.1 Mycobacteriales bacterium | reverse complement strand
TCGGCGGTGATGTACTTGCTGAAGATGTCCTTGGCCGCCTCGGCGTCCGGCCGCTCGATCTTGATCTTCACGTCGAGCCGGCCGGGGCGCAGGATCGCCGGGTCGATCATGTCCTCGCGGTTGGACGCGCCGATGACGATGACGTTCTCCAGCCCCTCGACGCCGTCGATCTCGCTGAGCAGCTGCGGGACGATGGTGTTCTCCACGTCCGAGCTGACGCCGGACCCGCGGGTGCGGAAGATCGAGTCCATCTCGTCGAAGAAGACGATGACCGGCGTGCCTTCCTGGGCCTTCTCGCGCGCTCGCTGGAAGACCAGCCGGATCTGCCGCTCGGTCTCCCCGACGTACTTGTTGAGCAGCTCGGGGCCCTTGATGTTGAGGAAGTACGAGCGGCCCTCCGGCTTGCCGGTGACCTCGGCGACCTTCTTGGCCAGCGAGTTGGCGACCGCCTTGGCGATCAGCGTCTTGCCGCAGCCGGGCGGGCCGTAGAGCAGCACACCCTTCGGCGGGCGCAGCTTGTGCTCCTTGAACAGGTCGGCGTGCAGGTAGGGCAGCTCCACCGCATCGCGGATCGCCTCGATCTGCGCGACCAGGCCGCCGATCTTGCTGTAGTCCATGTCGGGGACCTCCTCGAGCACGAGGTCCTCGACCTCGCTCTTGGGGATCCGCTCGTAGGCCCAGCCGGACCGGGGCTCGACGAGCAGCGAGTCGCCGGAGCGCAGCGGCCCGTCCATCAGCGTGTCGGCGAGCATGACGACGCGCTCCTCGTCGGTGTGGCCGAGCACCAGGGCGCGGTCGCCCCCCTCGAGCACCTCCTTGAGCATCACGATGTCACCCTGGCGCTCGAACTCCAGCGCGCGGACGACGTTGAGCGCCTCGTTGAGCATGACCTCCTGGCCGCGGCGCAGCTCCTCGACGTCGATGGTCGGGCTCAGCGAGACGCGCAGCTTGCGGCCGCCGGTGAAGATGTCGGCGGTGCCGGCGTCGTCGCCGGGGTTGAGGAAGATGCCGTAGCCGGACGGCGGCTGCGCCAGCCGGTCGACCTCCTCCTTGAGCGCGATGATCTGCTCGCGGGCCTCCTTGAGCGTCGCGACGAGGCGCTCGTTCTGCCCCACCACGCCGGACAGGCTGGCCTGCGCCTCGGTGAGCCGCTCCTCGAGCACGCGCACCTGGCGCGGCGAGTCCGTGAGCTTGCGCCGGAGGAGGGAGATCTCCTCTTCGAGGAAGCCGACCTGCGTGGTGAGGTCGTGCGCTTCTTTCTCGAACTGAGCGGCGCGCGCCTCGCTGTCGTCCGCGCGAGAACCGGACACGGGCTTCACCTCCCAGTGGGATCGATGCTTCAGCCTACCTTTGCGCCGCCAGTCGGCTACCCGCAAACACGCGGTCAAGCACCCATCGTTACCGGTGTTACCGTCATATCGGAACGTCTACCGCTGATTGAAGGTGTCCGTGCCCGCCCCGCTCAAGGTCTGGATCGACCAGGATCTGTGCACCGGTGACGGCCTGTGCGTGCAGCTGGCGCCGCAGGTCTTCGAGTTCGACGTCGACGGGCTGGCCTACGTCAAGGGCGCCGACGGCGAGCTGGTCACCGCCGAGGGCGCCGCCGTCGCCGTACCGGCCCGGTGCGTCGCCGACGTCGTCGAGTCGGCCCGCGGCTGCCCGGGCGAGTGCATCTTCGTCGAGGACGAGTCCGGTACGGCGGTCGCCGGGCCCGGCGCCGCCTGACCGCCCGACCCGATCCGCGCCGACCGACTACTGACCGATTGACGCTCACCCGCCACGCTCAACCGGGCGCCGACATCCCGCAGAACCGGTCAGTGGTCAAGCCGGTGGGCGGAGGCGGACGCGTGCGGTAGGCCTGCGCTACGGCAGGACGGGGCGGTGCGGGGCGTCTGTCGCGCCGTCGACCGGGGAGGGCTCGTCGTCGTACGCCCCCTTGGCCGGGCGGCGCCGCCGCAGCGGCGGCTGGACGCCGTCGGCGAGCCGCCGGGCGAAGACCAGGAACGCCGTGTGGGCGACCATCCGGTGGTCTGGGCGTACGGCAAGACCCTCGGTGTGCCAGTTGCGGACGAGCGACTCCATCGACCACGGCTCGAAGAACGTGCCGTGGGCGCGGACCGCCTCGACCGTGCGGGACAGCTGCGTCGTCGTCGCGACGTAGCAGCACAGGACACCGCCGGGCACCAGCGCGGGCGACACCGCGTCGAGCACCTCCCACGGCGCGAGCATGTCGAGCACGACCCGGTCCATGTCGCGGTCGTCGAGCGAGTCGACCAGGTCGCCGACGGTGAGCTTCCAGGCGGGATGGGGGCCGCCGAAGAACCGCTCGACGTTGCCGCGCGCGTTGGCCGCGAAGTCCTCCCGCCGCTCGTACGACGACAGGAACCCCTCGTCGCCCACGGCGCGCAGCAGCGAGCAGGACAGCGCGCCCGACCCGGCGCCCGCCTCGAGCACGCGGGCGCCCGGGAAGATGTCCGCGTAGCCGACGATCAGCGCCGCGTCCTTGGGATACACCACCTGCGCGCCGCGCGGCATGGAGAGCACGTAGTCGCTGAGCAGCGGGCGCAGCGCGAGGTAGACCGTGCTCCCGGTCGACTTCACGACGATCCCCTCCGGCTGCCCGATCAGCTCGTCGTGCTCGAGGATCCCGCGGTGGGTGTGGAACTGCGCCCCCGCCTGCAGCGTGATGGTGTGATGGCGCCCCTTGTTGTCGGTGAGCCGGACCCGGTCCCCCGGTGCGAACGGCCCGCGCCGGTGCGCCGCGCCGGTCGGCGCCGTCACGGGGAGTCCGGGTCGACCGGGCGCGGCTGGATCGTCAGGAGTACGGCGGACCGCGCGCGGCAGTAGGCGCAGGTGTCGCCGGGGGTGGCCGACCCGCAGGACTCGCACTCGCGGAGCTCGACGCCGTCCGCCGGGAAGTGCTCCTTGCCCTTGTCCAGGAAGCCGAACAGGAAGTTGTGCTTGGTCCCCGGCGACTGCTCCTCCAGCGCGTCCAGCGCGCGCTTGTACTTGAGCTGCGTGTTGCCGTCGACGAGCGGGCACTCCTCGACGACGTAGTCGATGCCCTTCAGCACGCAGTACGCCGCGGTCTCGCGCTCGGCGATCCGGTAGAGCGGCTTGACCTTGCGGACCAGCGACGGGTGGCTCGACTCGAGCACCGGTGACTGCCGGGCGAGGTAGCCGGTCTCCCAACGCAGCACGTTGCCGAACAGGACGGCGACCTCGTCGTCGAGGTTGTGCCCGGTGGCGAGGACGTCGTAGCCGTGGTCCCTGGCGACCGCGTTGAAGACGTGCCGCTTCGACGTGCCGCACGTCGAGCACGCAGGCCGCCGCTTGGTCGCTGCCGCCTGCGGGACGGTGTAGCCGGCGTACTCCTCGAGGTCGACGGCGATCAGCTTGCGGCCGAGCCGGTCGGCGAAGTCCTGGCACACCTTGCCGGAGCGGTCGCTGTAGCCGCCGATGCCGAGGCCGACGTACATGCCGTCCGCCTCGTAGCCGAGGTCGACGAGGATCTGCCAGAGCGCCAGCGAGTCCTTGCCGCCGGACACCGCGACGAGGATCCGGGCGTCCGGGCCGAACATCCGGTCGTGGCGGATCGCGCGGACGACCAGGTTGCGGACGTAGTGGTCGGTGAAGCACGCCGAGCAGAACGCCGCGTTGGCGCGCGGCACCTCGACCACCGCCCGCCCGCGGCAGCGGCGGCACTTCATGCCGGCCGGCCGAGCATCAGCGTGCGCCGCCCGAGATCACCGGGCGCACCTCGACGGTGTCGGTGTCGGCGACCGTGTCCTCGCCGGTCAGCAGCTCGCGGTCCCTGATCACCAGCACCGCGTTGGGGTGCAGACCGACCCCCACGAGCAGGTCGCGCACCCGCAGTGGGCCGGTGACGGTGACCTCGCGGTCCGGGTTGCGCAGCTTCACGATCACGCCGCCAGACTAACGCGCCGCACCCTGGACGACTCGTACGACGTCGCGCGCGGCCAGCACCCCGATCACCGACCCCGAGTCGTCGACGACGACGTACTCGTCGGCGGGTCTGGCCTGGAGCGACTCGATCAGCGCCTCGCCGGCCAGCCCGACGTTGACGGTGCTCGCGCCGGTCACCGGAGCGGTCACCGAGCCGACCGTGACCCACGGGAACCGGTGCGCCGGGACTGCCTGGACCGCCGCCGCCGAGATCACCCCGCTCGGCCGTCCGTAGGCGTCGACGACCAGCAGGCGGGCGTTGGCGTCGTGGGCCTTGCGGAGCGCCTCGGCCAGCGGCACGTCGGCGGTGACGGTGATCGCGGGGCGGACCAGCCCGGCCGCGGAGACTCCGGGGATGCGGCTCGCCGTCCGCGCCTGGTGCAGCGTGGCGATGCTCGCCACCCACAGGAAGGCGCCGACCACGAGGGTGATGACCCCGTTGCCGCGGCCCGCACTGAGCTCCCACGCACCGAGCGCGAGGACCGCGCAGGCGATGACCTGCCCGCCGCGGACGGCGACCGTCGTCGAGCGGAGCTTGTCGCGGGTGACCTGCCAGACGGCCGCGCGCAGCACCCGCCCGCCGTCGAGCGGGAGGCCGGGCATCAGGTTGAGCAGCGCGACGCCGGTGTTGACGGCCGCGAGGTAGAACGCCAGGACGGCGGGCGCGCTGTCCTCCGGCGCCAGCCGCCAGCCGAGCACGCCGGCGCCGGCGAGCACCAGCGAGACGAGCGGCCCGGCGATCGCTACGAGGTACTCACCCACCGGCGTCTCCGGCTCGCGCTCGATCTCGGCGAGGCCGCCGAGCAGGAAGACCGTGATCCGCCGGACCGGTACGCCGAGCGCCATCGAGACAGCGGCGTGCCCGAGCTCGTGGGCGACGATGGACACCGCGACGATCAGCGCCGCGCCGACGGCGACCACCCAGCGCGCCGCCCCCAGCCGGGCGACCGCCGGCTCAGCGCCTGCCCCGGCGATGACGAAAGCGGCGATGAACAGCCACGACGGCGCGAGATAGACCGGTACGCCGAACGGCCGGCCGAGCGGGATCCCGCCGCGACGCGCGGTGGGCCTGGCGGGGAGGTTCACCGCTCGATGCTATGCGGCGGCCGACCGGGCCGCTCGCGGGCGACGCAGCGGTCCCTCCCCCGCCCAGGGACCGCTGCGGCGCCGTACCGCTTGAATCGGTACGCCGCGGCGCTTGCTGTAGCGGCACCTGCCGCAAATCCACGGAACTGTCGGAGCGGGTGGCTATGGTCGGTCCATGACAGTCACGGAGGTGCCGCCGGCGGAGCTCGCGCCGTTCCTCGGGTCGCTCAGCCCGTCCCGGAGCAGCGACTTCAAGAGCTGCCCGCTCAAATACCGGTTCCGGGTGATCGACAAGCTCGAGGAGCCGGCGAGCCGTGACGCCGCGCGCGGCACCGTGGTGCACGCGGTGCTCGAGCGGCTGTTCGACCGGCCGGCGACGGAGCGGACGCTCGACACCGCCCGCTCGATGGTCGAGGACGCGTGGTCGGCGGTCCTCGCCGAGGACGAGCGGCTGGCCGAGCTGTTCGGGGCCGACGATGCCGACGACCTCGCCGGGTGGCTGGACAGCGCGCGGTCGCTGCTCGGCAACTACTTCGCGCTCGAGGACCCGGCCCGCCTCGAGCCGGCCGAGCGCGAGCTCTACGTCGTGCACCACCTCGAGGACACCGGCCTGCGCCTGCACGGCTACGTCGACCGGCTCGACCGGGCGCCCGACGGCCGGTTGCGCGTCGTGGACTACAAGACCGGCCGGGCACCCGGGCCCGGGTTCGAGGGCCAAGCGCTCTTCCAGCTGAAGTTCTACGCGCTGCTGCTCTGGCGGACCCGCAGCGTCGTCCCGGCCGCCCTCCGGCTGATCTACCTCGGCGATCTCGTCACCGTCGACTACTCGCCGGACGAGCGTGAGCTCGTCGTCTTCGAGCGCAACCTGCAGGCGCTCTGGACCGCGGTCAAACGCGCCACCGACAGCGGCGACTGGCGCCCCAAGCGCTCGAAGCTCTGCGACTGGTGCAGCTTCCAGTCGCTCTGCCCCGAGTTCGGCGGCACGCCGCCCGAGATCCCGGTCGCCCGGGCTCCCGAGGCCTGACCCGCGGTCGCCGGACGACACCCGGCTCGGCTCCTCCTCCAGGATGAGCCGGGGTTTCCTCTGTGAGTACGACGCCCGCACGCGCCGAGATTTGTACGGTCAACGGGTGAGACCCCTGCGCGCGTCCGTCAACCGGCTCTCCCCGGTGACCTGGCTGCGCCGTCATCCGTTCGCCGCGGACGCGATGCTCGCCGCGGGGCTGGCCGCGCTGACCGTCGCGGTGCTCTGGCTGGCGCAGGGCGAGGCCGAGCTGCGGACCGGTGTGGACCCGCGCGACCCCGACGCGCTCGGCGTGCTGCTGGCGATCGGCTCGGCCGCGCCGGTCGCCTGGCGCCGCCGCGCACCGCTCGAGATGCTCGTCCTGGCCGGCGCGTTCTCGATCACGCTGAACGCGGTGGGTTACCCCGAGCAGGCGCTCGGCGTGCTGGTCGGCGTCTACTCGGCGGCTGCGTACTGCGGCCGGCGGCGGTCGCGGCTCGCCCTCGTCTTCGTGCTGCTCGGGACGATCGTCGCGCTGGTGCTCGCACCCGGCGGGGTCACCTTCCCGGTGTTCGTGTCCAACTACGTCATCTTCATCACCGCATGGGCGATCGGCGACAACCTGCAGACCCGACGCCGGTACGTCGCCGAGCTCGAGCAGAAGGCGAGCCGGCTGGAGGCCGAGAGGGAGCAGAGCGCGCAGCGCGCGGTGTCCGAGGAGCGCTCCCGGATCGCCCGCGAGCTGCACGACGTCGTTGCCCACAACGTCAGCGTCATGGTCGTCCAGGCCGGCGCGGCCCGCCGTACCCTCGGCCGTGACCCGGTCCGCGCCGCGACGGTCCTCGAGGCGATCGAGGGAACCGGCCGGCAGGCGCTGGCCGAGATGCGCCGGCTGCTCGGCGTGCTGCGCACCGACGACGAGGCGACCGCCTCGCTGCTGCCGCAGCCGGGCGTCGCGCGCCTCGACGAGCTGATCGAGAACGTGCGGGCGGCCGGGCTGCCGGTCGAGCTCACGGTCGAGGGGGAGCCGGTTCCGCTGCCCGCCGGGGTCGAGCTCTCGGCGTACCGGATCGTGCAGGAGGCGCTGACCAACTCGCTGAAGCACGGCGGCCGGGCGCACGCGGCCGTCCGGCTCCGCTACACCGGGGGCGGGCTCGAGGTGAGCGTCACCGACGACGGCCGCGGGCTGGCCGCCACCCCGGTCAGCGGCGGCGGCACCGTCGGTCACGGGCTGGTCGGGATGCGAGAGCGGGTCGCGCTGTTCGGCGGCGACCTGCGCGCCGGGCCCCGGCGCGGCGGCGGCTACGAGGTCGTGGCGACGCTCCCGGTCGAGTCGCGGCCCGCATGATCAGGATCGCTCTGGTGGACGACCAGCTGCTGCTCCGCACCGGGTTCCGGATGATCCTCGAGTCGGAGGACGACTTCGAGGTCGTGGGCGAGGCGGCCGACGGCGCTGCCGGCGTCCGGCTGGCCCGCGAGCTGCGGCCGGACGTCGTGCTGATGGACATCCGGATGCCGGTGATGGACGGCGTGCAGGCGACGAAGGAGCTCGCCGGGCCGGACGTCAGCGAGCCCGTCAAGGTGCTGATCCTGACGACGTTCGACCTCGACGAGTACGTCGTCGAGGCGCTGCGCTGCGGCGCGAGCGGCTTCCTGCTCAAGGACGTGCCGGCCGAGCAGCTGATCGAGGCGATCCGCGTCGTCGCGGCCGGCGACGCGGTCGTGGCGCCGTCGATCACCCGGCGGCTGCTCGACCAGTTCGCCCGGCGGCTGCCGTCGGCGCAGCGCACCGAGGCACCGGCCCGGCTCGCCTCGCTGACCGACCGGGAGCTCGACGTGCTGCGGCTGATCGCCCGCGGGCTGTCCAACTCCGAGATCGCCGCCGAGCTGTTCGTCAGCGAGACCACCGTGAAGACGCACGTCGGGCACCTGCTGATGAAGCTCGCGGTCCGCGACCGGGTGCAAGCGGTCGTGCTGGCCTATGAAGTTGGCCTGGTTCAACCCGGTATGGGCTGATACCGCCTCCTCCTCGAGGATGAGACGGCGGGCGGCTGTCGTCCCCCGGTCCTACCGTCGGTTCAGTGGTTGTGCGGAGGCGTCCGCCGCCCGTCCTCAATACGCTGAGCCAACCGCCCAGACCCACAGCATCAGGGAGCACTCGTGAGCAACCCGGCACTGCAGCCGACGATCGGTACCACCACCAGCGGCGCGGTCGCGGCGCGTGCGGTGGACGTGGTGAAGACCTACGGCGCGGGTGACACCCGGGTGGTCGCCCTCGACCACGTGTCGGTCGACTTCCCGGCCGGCGTGTTCACCGCGATCATGGGCCCGTCCGGCTCCGGCAAGTCCACCCTGATG
>DASQMY010000220.1:0-5428 GCA_035645255.1 Mycobacteriales bacterium | reverse complement strand
GGGGGGGGTAGCGGGGGTCGTCTACCGTCCGACCCCGGGGGGGTTGAGTCGGACGAGTTCGCTAGGGGCGTTCGGCCGGTGGGCTGCCTGCGGCGTCGCGGTGCGTCATCGCTGCCCCATCCCCGCTGCCCCGTAGTGCCTGCACCGTTCGGTGTACCCGCTCGCCGGCGGCGAAAACAACCCGGGACGCGTCCAGTGCCTCGGGACCACCGGCGCCACACGCGGGTGCGGCAAGAAAGGTCGCCGGGAGGGCTTCACAGTGGCGCCGGACGGGCGTACAACGGGTGCAGGAAGCTGCTGGTGCGGTGGGCACCGTTCCCTCGATACACCAGGGGCTTCCCGGCACGACGACCACGAGCACCCACGTGCGACCAGCCGCGAGAGGCACGTCGCAGACGGCGCCCACGGACGCCCAACCTGCGACGACACGTAGCACGCTTGGTAACCGTGGCCCTCGTGCAGCGACGGCGCTCCAGCTCCTGCAGCTGGGGCGCCGCCTGCATCTACCGGCCGACCATCGCATCAGGCCGACCGTTCGAGCGCGGCGCAGATCGCCAGCGTCTCCTGCGCGCCCAGCGCAACGGCCTCGGCGCAGTGCCGCACCCAGCGCGCGACATCGCCCGCGACGTACGCCGACGCCGCGGCGGCGTAGTCGCCGGCCCGTTCGGCGTGTCCGACCTCCGGCGCGGTGACCGCCTTCGGGTCGAGCCCCCGCGAGACGAGCACCAGCCGGCCGGCCGCGCGCGCCACCAGCCCGTTGCCCCATCCGAACGGCCGGAGCGCGAGCAGCTCGCCGTGCACGATCGCCGATACCACGATCGCCGGCGCGGCACTCCGGCTCGTCAACAGGTCGGCCAGCAGCGCCAGCCGGACGCCGACCTCCGCGGCGGACGGGGCTGCCGGCAGGTCCAGCAGGTCCTCGGCGTCGTCCTCGGTGCGCGGCCGCCCCAGGCTGGCCGGCTCCACCAGGTCGGCCGCCGCGAGCAGGTGCACGCGCGCGATCGCCTGCAGTGGCGCGCGCTCGAACGGCGCGACCACCGAGCCGAGCTCCCCGCTGAGCCGGAGCGCGCCGGCTAGCACCCCGCTGTCCGGGTCGCCGTCGGCCGGTGGGCGAGGCGTGAAGGAGCGCACCTGCTCGAGCCCGAAGTCGGCGTCCTCCAGCGCGGCCGTCGCGCGGGCGGACCGCAGCCCCGCCTCCGCGGTTACCTCCGCACTGCGCCGGCGCAGGATCTGGTGGCGGAGCGCCCGGTCGACGACGGACCGCGCCTCGTCGACGGCGGCGCCGACGCCGTCGAGGGCGGCCACGGCGGCGAACGGGTCGGCAGGCAGGGTCACGGGCGCGAAGCGTACGGCAACCGCACCTGGGTAGGCGCCTGCGCATGACGCACCGGATGAACGCGCAAGCCGGCCCCAGCGTGCCGCGCGCCGCAGTCGTGCTCGGGGTCGGCCTCGGCGGGTTCCTCGACGGGATAGTGCTGCACCAGCTGCTGCAGTGGCACCACCTGGTCAGCTCCCGCGAGCCGACCGACACCGTCTCCGGGCTCGAGCTCAACACGCTCTGGGACGGCGTCTTCCACGCCGCGATGTGGCTGCTGGTCGCGGTCGGCGTCTGGCTGGTGTGGCGCGCGGCGCGCGCGGCCGGCGACTCCGACTGGCGGCGGCTGGTCGGCTGGGCGCTGGTCGGCTGGGGCGGGTTCAACGTCTTCGACAGCGTCGTCAACCATTGGGTGCTGCAGCTGCACCACATCCGTCAGGGCGTCGACAACGAGCTCGCGTACGACGTCGCGTTCTTCGCGCTGGGCCTGGTGCTCTCCGCGGGCGGCTGGCTGCTGCAGCGCCGCGCCGGCTAGATGTTGACCGCCTTCATCCCCTGCTCCGAGTAGCGGTTGCCGGCGACGGCGCCCGCTGGGAAGGCGTCCCGGATCCGCGTCAGGTCGTCCGCGGACGGCCGGACGTCGCCCGCGGCGACGTTCTGCTCCAGGTAGCTGCGCCGCTTGGTGCCCGGGATCGGCACGATGTCGTCACCCTGGGCGAGCACCCAGGCGAGCGCCAGCTGACCGGTGGTGCAGCCCCGCTCGGCGGCGATGGCCTCGAGCGCCGACACGAGCCGCCGGTTGGCGGCGATGTTGCTCTCCGCGAACCTCGGCTGGTGCGCCGAGCGGCGGACATCGCCCGGCTCGAGGTCCTCCGGTGAGCTGACCGCCCCGGTCAGGAACCCACGACCGAGCGGGCTGTAGGCGACCAGGCCGATCCCGAGCTCGCGCAGCGTCGGCAGCACGTCCTGCTCCAGGTCGCGGGTCCACAGCGAGTACTCGCTCTGCACCGCGGTGATCGGGTGCACGGCGTGCGCCCGCCTGATGGTCTCGGCGGCCGCCTCGGACAGCCCGAGGTGCCGCACCTTGCCCGCCTCGACCAGCCCGGCCATCGCGCCGACCGTCTCCTCGATCGGCACTGTCGGGTCGACCCGGTGCTGGTAGTACAGGTCGATCACCTCGACGCCGAGGCGCCGCAGCGAGGCGTCGCACGCCGAGCGGACGTACTCCGGCCGGCCGTTGATCGCGCGCTTGGTGGGGTCGGCCGGGTCGCGCTCGTTGCCGAACTTCGTCGCCACCACGACCCGGTCGCGGAACGGGCGCAGCGCCGTACCGACCAGCACCTCGTTGGTGAACGGCCCGTACATGTCCGCGGTGTCGAAGAGGGTGACGCCGAGCTCGACCGCCCGCTCGATCGTGGCCGTCGACTGGGCGTCGTCGGTGGTGCCGTAGAACTCCGACATCCCCATGCAGCCGAGGCCGATCGCCCCAACGGTGAGGTCCTTGCCCAGCGTGCGCTGCTCCATCGGGCTGTCCTCCGTAAGTTGACGTTGACGTAAAGGTAGCGGTGACGACTTCCGGTGTCTACAGTGATCGTCATGGGTGAGATGCGCATCGGCCAGCTCGCGGAGCGGGCCGGTGTCACCACCCGGACGGTGCGCTACTACGAGAGCCTCGGCCTGCTCCCCGTCCCGGCGCGGGAGGGCAGCCACCGGACGTACGGCGAGCCGGACATCGCCCGGCTCCGCCGCATCGAGCTGCTCAAGCGGCTCGGGCTCTCGCTCGACGAGGTGGGCGAGGTCATCTCTGCGTACGCCGAGGAGTCGCCGCGGGCGAAGCGGCGGGTCGCCGACGTGCTCCGCCGCCACCTCGCCGAGACCGAGTCGAAGCTGGCGGAGCTGAAGGCCTTCCGCAAGGAGCTGCTCTTCCGGATCGACCTGGTCGAGGCGTACGCCGAGCGGGACGAACGCCGGCGCTGACCCCCCGGCCGCGGGCTCGTCGCAGCGGTGAAACGACCGTTCGGCGCACTACGAGCGGTCCGCGCGGCCGATGAGCGGTCGGTATGAGAAGCCGAGAATCACGATCTCCACATCGGCGCTTCGGCGGGCTAGGTTCCCTGCAGACAAAGGCGTTTACCCCCACGGACGGAGCCCTTCGATGGCAGACGGCGTGACCGAGGTCGCACTCTCCAACCTGCTCAGCGAGACCCGCCGGTTCCCACCCTCCCCGGAGTTCGCCGCACAGGCCAACGCGGGTGCCGAGATCTACGCGGAGGCTGCCGCCGACCGCCTCGCCTTCTGGGAGAAGCAGGCGCGCGAGCTGCAGTGGGAGACGCCGTGGACCGACGTCCTCGACTGGAGCGACGCGCCGTTCGCGAAGTGGTTCGTCGGCGGTCGGCTCAACGTCACGGTCAACTGCCTCGACCGGCACGTCGCCGCCGGCAACGGTGACCGGGTCGCGTTCCACTGGGAGGGCGAGCCCGGCGACACCAGGACGATCACGTACGCCGAGCTGCTCGCCGAGGTCTGCCGGGCAGCCAACGCGCTGACCGAGCTGGGCGTCCAGGCGGGCGACCGCGTCGGCATCTACATGCCGATGATCCCGGAGACCGCCGTCGCGATGCTGGCGTGCGCCCGGATCGGCGCGCCGCACAGCGTCGTGTTCGGCGGGTTCTCGGCGGACGCGCTGGCCGGGCGAATCGAGGACTCGGAGATCTCGTTCGTCGTCACGGCGGACGGCGGGTGGCGGCGCGGCAAGCAGAGCGCGCTGAAGCCGGCGGTGGACGACGCGGTCGGCCGCTCCCCCAGCGTGCGCGGCGTGCTCGTCGTCCGGCGTACCGGCCAGGAGTGCGCCATGGAGGAGGGGCGCGACGTCTGGTGGCACGACGTCGTCGACCGCCAGCCGGACACCCACGAGCCGCAGGGGTTCGACGCGGAGCACCCGCTCTACATCCTCTACACCAGCGGCACGACCGCGAAGCCGAAGGGCATCCTGCACACGACGGGTGGCTACCTCACCCAGGTCGCCGCGACCCACCGGACGGTCTTCGACCTCAAGCCCGAGCAGGACGTCTACTGGTGCGCGGCGGACATCGGCTGGGTCACCGGCCACAGCTACATCGTCTACGGCCCGCTGGCGAACGGCGCCACCAGCGTCATGTACGAGGGGACGCCGGACTTCCCCGACAAGGACCGCTGGTGGTCGCTGATCGAGAAGTACCGGGTGACGATCCTGTACTGCGCGCCGACGGCGATCCGCACGTTCATGAAGTGGGGCGACGACTACCCGGGCAAGCACGACCTGTCCTCACTGCGGCTGCTCGGCAGCGTCGGCGAGCCGATCAACCCGGAGGCGTGGGTCTGGTACCGGCGGACGATCGGCGGCGACCGCACCCCGGTGGTCGACACGTGGTGGCAGACCGAGACCGGCGGCATGATGATCACACCGCTGCCCGGCGTCTCGACGGCCAAGCCGGGGTCCGCGCAGACGGCGTTCCCCGGTATCTCGATCGACGTCGTCGACAACGAGGGGAAGTCGGTGCCGAACGGCGGCGGCGGCTACCTGGTGCTCACCGAGCCGTGGCCCGGGATGCTGCGCGGCATCTGGGGTGACCCGGAGCGGTTCAAGGAGACCTACTGGTCCCGCTTCCCCGGCTGCTACTTCGCCGGTGACGGCGCGAAGAAGGACGAGGACGGCGACATCTGGCTGCTCGGCCGGGTCGACGACGTGATGAACGTCTCCGGTCACCGGATCTCCACGACCGAGGTGGAGTCGGCGCTCGTCGGTCATCCGTCGGTGGCGGAGGCCGCGGTCGTCGGCGCCACCGACGCGACGACGGGGCAGGGCATCGTCGCGTTCGTCACGGTCAAGGGCGGCATCGACGACGGCGACGCGCTGGCGACCGAGCTGCGCAACCACGTGGCCAAGGAGATCGGCCCGATCGCCAAGCCGCGGCAGATCCTCTTCACGCCCGAGCTGCCCAAGACGCGCAGCGGCAAGATCATGCGCCGGCTGCTCCGCGACGTCGCCGAGTCGCGCCCGCTCGGCGACGTGACGACGCTCGCCGACCCGACCGTGGTGACGGCGATCGACGAGCGGATGCGCAACGCACCGGC
>DASQMY010000219.1:0-13125 GCA_035645255.1 Mycobacteriales bacterium | reverse complement strand
GCCGCCGAAGCCGAAGCCGAGCTCGCCCGGGTCGCCGCCGAGCACGCCGCCCGCGCGGCGGCCGACGAGGCTGCCCGGCTCGCGGCGGAGGACGCCGCACGCGCCGCCGCCGCGGAGAACGCACGCGCGGCCGCCGCCGAGCACGAGGTCGAGCGGGCAGCCGCCGAGGCCGCTGCACGCGCCGCGACGGAGGCCGCTGAGTTCGCCGCGCTGCTCGCCGAGGCGCCGCCGGAGTCGCCGTACGGCGTCGAGCCGGCCGCCGGCGTACCGGCTCAGGCCGCGAGTGGCCTCACCGACATGGCGTCGCTGATGCGCGAGCTCAGCTCGCTCGGGCTCGAGGACGAGCCGGCGCCGGCACCGCCGGCGCCGACGCGGCCGTCGCCGCCGCCGGGGATCCCCGTGCGTACGCCGTCCGCCGCGCAGGCCGACAAGGGCAAGAAGCGCAAGGGACTGTTCGGCCGCGGCTGAGCTGGGTCGGCAGCGCGTCGTCACGCACCCTTTCGGATATCCCGGGATGGGCCGTCAGGGTGCACCGCTCGGCTGCCGATGAGACTGGTATGCCCCTGAGTCTGCGCCACTCCGTCCTGCTCGCCGCCGTCTGCTCGCTCGCCACGGCGGCACCGACCGCCGCGACGCCCCTTCCGGCGGCTGCGCCGCACGGCCCGCAGGTGACCGTCGCCCTGCCGCTCGCCTCACCGGACCGGTCGGCGCTCGACGCGGCGGCGGCGTTGCCCAGCGCCAGTCCGACGGCCCGGCGGCTGCTCCGCGACGCCGCGACACCCACCTCGGGCGTGCAGGCGCGAGTCGCCGCCTACGTCCGCTCCCGCGGTCTGACCGTCACGCACCAGTCGCGGTGGCTCGTCACTGCCTCCGGTCCCGCCGACGCAGCCCGCGCCGCCTTCCCCGCGGCCGGCGCCGGTCGCGGTCGGAGCGCTGCGCACGCTGCTGGTGGCCGGGTGCCTGCGCAGCTGCGGGGCCTCGTCACCGCCGTCGGCGGACTCGACGCGGCAGCACGCTGGAAGCACCGCGCCGTACCGCTCGGGCTCACGCGCGGTGACCTGACGGCCGCGTACGACGTCCCGCCGCGCGGCGCCGGCACCGGCGTCACGGTGGCGTCGCTGCAGTTCTCCGGCTGGGACAGGAGGGACCTCGCCGAGTACGTGCGCGCGTCCGGTCTCCCGACGCCCGCCGTCGCCGAGGTCCCGGTCGCGCCGGGCATCGACCCGACGCGGTTCGACGGCGCCTCCGGTGAGTTCGAGGTGGCGCTCGACCAGCAGACGCTGCTCGCGACGGCACCGGGCGCGGCGCAGCGCATCTACTTCGCGCGCAACGAGACGGACGCCGACAGCCTGGCCGCCTACACCCGGCTCGCCGACGACGCGGTCGCCGGGGTGTACGACGTGGTGACCATCTCGTGGGGCGTGTGCGAGGACTACCTCGACCCCGCCGTCCGCGAGGCGCTCGACGTCTCGCTCGCCCGGATCGTCGCGGCGGGCCGCACGGTGTTCGCAGCATCCGGCGACTACGGGAGCTACGACTGCGACGAGTACGTCACCTCGGTCGACTTCCCGGCAGCGTCGGCAGCGGTCGTCGGCGTCGGGGGCACCCGGCTCGCGCGGTCCGGCTCCACGTGGACCGAGAGGGCGTGGACCGAGCGGTCGTCGGACGACCCGACCGGTGTGCCCCACGCGTCCGGCGGCGGCTACTCGAAGTACGTCGCGCGGCCCGCGTGGCAGCCGGCGCAGCATCCCAGCGACACGCCGGGGGCGCCCAAGATGCGCATGGTCCCGGACCTCTCGGCCGACGCCGACACCGCCAGCGGCCTCGGCGTCTACGTGCGCAGCGCCGGCGGGTGGGTGATCGGCGGCGGCACCAGCATGTCCGCGCCGATCGTCGCCGGGCACTTCGCCGCGACCCTGTCGACGATGGGTCGCAGGCACGGTCTCGGCGAACCGCTGCACCCGCACCTGTACCGCAACCCGGCCGCCTTCCGCGACGTCGTGTCCGGCAACAACATCGGCTTCCAGGCGACCACCGGCTACGACCTGGTGACCGGCGTGGGAACTCCGCTGTGGAACCGCGTGCTGGCGGTGCTGCAGGGCGCGCCGATCGCCGCGGCGCCCGCGACGTCGCGCTCGCTCACCATCCCGGTCAAGGTCACTGCGCCCGCCGGCTCGACGTTCACCTCCTGGCAGATCTGCACCAACTCGCTGGCCTACAGCTGCGCCACGCCACGGCACGCCTCGCTCGCCACCCTGCCCAGGTCCGTGACGGTCCCTGCCGGACCGAGCCGCGCAGTGCGTGCCCTCGTGATCGGGTGGGTCGCGCCGACCGCGCCCGGGCAGCCGGAGACCCAGCGCGTCGGCGCCGCCTACACCAGGTACGACGCGACCCGGCCCGTCGTGACCGTCGCCGCCGCGTTCACACCGGCAACCGGGACGACGGCGACGTTCTCGTGGCGGTACTCCGACGCCGGCACTGCGACGTCCGGTCTCGACAAGTACGTGGCCCGCTTGGTCAAGGTCGGGTCCACCACGGCGCACGTCTCCTACACGGGGACGCGGACCAGCATCACCAGCGCGCTCGCCCGCGGCGCTGCGTACCGGCTGTACGTGCAGGCGTACGACCGGGCCGGCAACGTCTCCGCCGTCAGCGCGACCACGGTCTACGTTCCGTTCGACCAGCGGGACATGACGCGGTCGACCGGCTGGACGACGTCGTACGGTCGGGCCGACTACCGCGGCAGCAAGGTGTACTCCGCGCGGCGCGGCGCGAAGCTCTCGAAGTCGGTGCGCGGGAAGTACGTCGACATCATGGTCCTCACCGGCCCAACCCGCGGTTACGTCGACGTGTACGTCGGCGCGACGCGCGTCCGTCGCATCGACACCTACAGCTCGACGTACCGGCACCGCCAGTTCCGCCGCGCGGTCACCTGGACCACGGTCGGCACGCGCACCGTGTCATTCGTGGTGGTCGGCGCCCGGCGCAGCACGTCGCGCGGCAACTACGTCACGATCGACGGACTCCGCGTCGCCTGACGGCGCACCGGTGCGCTGTCAGCCGTCAGCCGGGGTCCGGCGCCGCACGTCTGCGGCTGCGCCCTCGACCGCCGCTGGTACGCCGCCCGCAACGAGCAGCGCGGCGTCCGGGGTGTTGCGCTTCACCAGCGCGAGCGCGAGGGGGCCGAGCTCGTGGTGCCGCGCCGACGTGGTCACGAAGCCCACCCGCGCGCCGTCCCAGGTGACGTCGGCCCCGTGCGGCGGCAGCGTGCTGTCCGAGCCGTCCAGGTGCAGCAGCACGAGGCGGCGCGGCGGCCGGCCGAGGTTGTGCACCCGAGCGACGGTCTCCTGGCCGCGGTAGCAGCCCTTCTGCAGGTGCACCGCTGTCTCGAGCCAGCCCACCTCGTGCGGGATCGTCCGGTGGTCGGTCTCGAACCCGAGCCGCGGCCGGCGTACGGCGACGCGCAGCGCCTCCCAGGCCCACGTGCCGGCGGCGACGGCACCGGCCGCGGAAAGCGCCTCCCACGCCTCGACCAGCGAGCTGCGCTGGACCACCAGATCGACCGCACCGTCGACCGGCCAGGGCATGCGCCGGGCGAAGCCGCCCCACGGCGTAGGGGCGACCGACGAGCGCTCGACGCCGATCGAGACGCCGGCCGCAGCCAGCACCGCCGCGGCTGACGCGCCGCCGACCGACAGCACGGCGTACTCGTCGGTCGCGTCGGCGGGATCCACCCGCAGCATGAAGCGCATCGACTCCAGGAACTTCAGCAGCGGCTCGGCGTCCGCGCCCTCGACGTCCGCCCAGGTGACCTCGTCCAGCTCGGCCAGCTGCAGATGGTGCTCGACGTGGCCGTGCGGCGACAGCACCAGTGCCTCGGCGCCGGTGGCGTCGGGGAGCTTCTCGACGTGCTGCGTCGTGATGCTGTGCAGCCAGCTGAGCCGGTCCGCGCCCGGCACCTTCAGCACGCCGCGGTGGCTGCGGTCCACGATCCCGCAGGCGTCGGTCAGCACCCGCTGCTCACGGAACGGGTCGCCGTAGTGCGCCGCGACGCCCGCGTCGGCACCGTCGAACGAGACAGCACCGGGCGTCGACAGCAGCGGGCTCCGGTAGGTCATGCCACCAGCGTACGTTCGCGCGCCACCTGCTGCGGTTTCGGCACCGTCGTGCCCGGAAACCCGCGGACGACGGTGCCGAAACCCAACGAGTGTGCGGCGGTCAGGCGTCGGCGGCCGCGCAGTCCCGGCACCGGCCGAAGATCGCCAGGTGCCCGACGTCCGCAACGAAGCCCTCCTCGCGCGCCAGCCGCTCGACCACGCCGCTGACGGTCTCCGGCGCGACCTCGGTCACTGCGCCGCAGTCGCGGCAGACCAGGTGCACGTGGTCGTCCAGCGTCGCCGCGTGGTAGGTCGGGGCGCCGTGCCCGAGGTGCGTGTGGCTGACGAGCTCGAGACTCTCGAGCAGCTCGAGCGTCCGGTAGACGGTGGAGATGTTGACCGCCCCCGCGGTACGGCGAACCGCGGTCACGATCTCCTCGGGGGTCGCGTGGCCGAGCGCTGCGACCGCCTCGAGCACCAGCTGGCGCTGCGGCGTCAGGCGGTAGCCCTTCTCCCGCAGCTGTGTCTGCCACGACCCGGTGCCCATGCGGTGAGTCTAGGCTGGGGGACATGAGCGATCGCGTACTCGGGGTGCTCGGCCGCGGGCTGGTCGACGCGGGCGCGCCGGTCCTGCGCGCGGACGACCTCGGGTTGATCCGCGGTGACGGCGTCTTCGAGACGCTGCGCGTCCACGGCGGCCGCGCCTTCCTCTTCGACGAGCACTTCGACCGGATGATCAGCGGCGCCGCCCGGATGGACCTCGCCCTCGGTGACCGCGACCGCTGGCGGGCGCTGACCGGCGAGGCGCTGGAGGCGTACGGGACGCACGCCGGCGTCCTACGGCTGTACTGCACCCGCGGCGCCGAGGGCGAGACGACGCCGACCGAGTACCTGCTCGTCCGGCCGGTGCCCGAGTCGGCGGTGCGCGAGCGCGACGAGGGCGTCGCGGCCGTGACGCTGTCGCTGGGCGTGCCGGCCGACGTACGACGGCGTGCCCCGTGGCTGCTCGGCGGCGTCAAGACGACGTCCTACGCCGTCGCGATGGCCGCCAAGCGCGAGGCGGAGCGCCGCGGCGCCCAGGACGCGATCTGGGTGTCGACCGACGACCAGGTGCTGGAGGGCGCGACGTCGACGGTGGTGGTCGTCAGTCGGGAGCACGCCTGGACGCCGCCGGACGACACCGGCATCCTCCCCGGCACCACACTCGGCTGCGTCCGCCGGCTGGCGGGTCCGCTCGGCCTCGACGTCGGTACCCGGGCCACGACGGTCGACGAGCTGCGCCGCGCCGACGAGGTGCTGCTCCTCGGCTCGATCCGCGGCGTCGCCGCCGTACGGCTGCTGGACGGGTCGCCGGTCGGCACCGGTGCTGTCGGTCCGGTCGCGCAGGCTCTCGGCAAGGCGCTCGAGGCCGAGATCACCGGCGCCGGCTGACGCGCTACCGGGAGACCGCGGCGACCAGTGTCTGGAGGCTGCGCTCGTGCCGCAGGATCGCCCGCGAGTCCGGGCCGTCCGCCGGCCACAGGTCCAGCAGGAGCGACAGAGGCACGCCGACGCGCAACAGCTCGAATGCGGGTGACGACTGCACGGCTGACCTCCATGGCCGGCCCCCGAACGGGCCCTGTACCAACAACATCGGTACGCCGCGGACGCCGGTGCACGACCGTTCGGGTGATCAGGTACGGCGCAGCGGAAGTGTCCCTACGCCCAGCACGCGAGCTGCCACGGGCTAGTACGCGCCGCGGCCCTGCAGGACGGCGAAGGCGGTGCGCCACAGGATCAGGAAGTCGAACGCGATGGACCAGTTCTCGACGTAGCAGAGGTCGAGGCGGACCGTCTCGTCCCAGTCGAGGCACGTGGGACGACGAAACCGGCAGGAGCAAGTGCAGCGCCCGGCCGCTCGATGACCGAGCGATCCGGGCGCGCGATGAGGGTGGAGGTGACGCCGGTCACGGCGAGCACGAAGCATGCATCGACGCGATCAGGCTGGTGCCGAAGGACAGCACTCCCTCCGGGACCACCGCGACGACTGTGTGACGTGTACGCATACCTTCGACCTCCTCTGCTGACCCATGTATCAGTTCGACCCCGGCGGCCGGCCACTGGACGGGTCGCGGCCGGTTTGGTCCCATGACCACTCGCAGTGACTACTACACCAAGGTCCTCGGCCGACCCGCACTCACCCGCATGGCGCAACCAGCCCGCTCGTCCGCACCGCGAGATCGGTCACCAGGCGTATCAAGGAGGCCGTGCTCAACGCCGACCGCCGCTGGTACGAGGCTGGTGCCTCGACGTGCCCGGAGGAGTAGCCACGACCAGGACGAGACCGACCCGCGGAGGGTCACCAATTGGCGTTGCCAGCGGCCGTGGGCCGACGTACCGTGTTCGTACACGTGAAGGGAGGTGGTCCGCTTAATGCATGATCAACGGACTCGTGAGGTGGCTGTCCGCTAGCCGCCGGTCTTAGATGTCCCGGTGTTCACACCGGCGCCGTCCCGGCGTCAGGCGGATACCAAGGCAGACACCGACACCCCGGGCGCCGGCCCTCGTCCAGCCGGCCCTCCACCAGGCCGTCCGGTCCGGTAGAGGAAGCGCCCGGGGTTGTCTGCGTTCGGGACCGGTGCACCGCCGGCGTGACAGCCGCTCAGACCGTCCGCGGACGTGCAGATGCCACGCTTTCGGGCTGGAGCTCGTCCCGGACGTCGCGCAGGCAACTCGCCGCTCCGCCCCGTCAGCTGTGCTCCCCGCCTCGTCGGCCGCGTCCGTCGGCCGATCACGTTGCGCATCAGCCGACCGTCCGGTTAATTGATCGAGGCGGCCGACGGGGTCGACCGCTCCCGAGACAGGCAGGTGCACCTTGACACCGGACCTCGCAACCCGGCACGCCGCGACTCTGGACGAGGCGCTGTCCGCTGCGGCCAGCCGGGCCTACTGGTCGGCGTACCCGGAGTCGCCGAAGGCCTACGGCGACCCGGGCGAGGGCCGGCGGCGGTTCGAGGCCTACCTCGGCAAGCCGTTCCCGCTGGACCAGCCGACCGGCGGGGCGACGGTCGGCGACGAGCGCTCCCCGTACGGCGTGCCGCTCGGCGTCCGCTACCCGGCGGTCGACGTCGACCGGCTGCTCGCGGCGGCCCACCGGGCGATGCCGTCCTGGCGGCTGGCCGGGCCGCGGACTCGCGCGCTGGTCTGCATCGAGATCATCCACCGGGTCAACGAGCGCACCATCGAGCTGACCCACGCGGTCATGCACACCACCGGCCAGGGCTACGCGATGGCGCTCCAGGCCGGCGGCCCGCACGCCCAGGACCGCGCACTGGAGGCGGTCGCCTACGCCTACCGCGAGATGACGAGCACGCCGCCGCAGGCCCGGTGGGAGAAGCCCGCCGGTCGCGGTGAGCCGCTCCGCATGGACAAGACGTTCCACGTCGTCCCCCGAGGCATCGCGCTCGTGATCGGCTGCAACACGTTCCCGACGTGGAACAGCTACCCCGGCCTGTTCGCCAGCCTGGCGACCGGCAACGCCGTGCTGGTGAAGCCGCACCCGCGGGCCGTGCTCCCGCTCGCCATCACGGTCGCCATCGCTCGTGAGGTGCTCGCCGATAGCGGCTTCGACCCCAACCTCGTCCTGCTCGCCGCCGAGAACGAGGGCGACCAGCTGGCAGCCGAGCTCGCCACGCATCCCGACGTCCGGATCGTCGACTTCACGGGGTCCAGCACCTTCGGCAACTGGCTCGAGCGCAACGCCGCCCAGGCGCAGGTCTACACCGAGAAGAGCGGCGTCAACTCCGTCGTCGTCGACTCGACCGACGACTTCGCCGGCATGTGCCGCAACCTCGCCTTCTCCCTGTCGCTCTACAGTGGCCAGATGTGCACGACCCCGCAGAACATCCTGGTCCCGCGCGCCGGCATCGCGACCGACGAGGGACACAAGTCCCTCGACGAGGTCGCCGCCGGGATCGCGGACGCGGTCGACGCGCTGCTGGCGGATGACGGCCGCGCGGTCCAGCTCACCGGGGCGATCGTCAACGACGGCGTGCTCGAACGGCTCGAGGAGGCCGACTCGCTCGGCGAGCCGGTGCTCGCGTCGCGCGAGATCTCCCACCCGGAGTTCGCGGATGCCCTGGTGCGGACGCCGACCATCCGCAAGGTCGACGTCACCGACTCGAAGGCGTACGACGAGGAGCGGTTCGGCCCGATCTCGTTCGTCATCGCGACCGACTCCACGGACCAGAGCATCGCGACGATGCGGGACATCACAGCGTCGCGCGGCGCCATCACCGCGTCCGTCTACTCCACCAGCGAGCGCGTCCTCGACCAGGCCGAGCAGGCCGCCGTCGAGGCCGGCGTCGCGCTGTCGTGCAACCTGACCGGCGGCGTGTTCGTCAACCAGTCGGCGGCGTTCTCGGACTTCCACGCGACCGGCGCCAACCCGGCCGCCAACGCGGCGCTGACGGACTCGGCGTTCGTCGCCGGGCGCTTCCGGATCGTCCAGAGCCGCCGACCCAGCCGCGACTGACCGGAACGGAGCAGTCCACAGGGCTGGCCACCGCCCACCGCTCGCAGCGCATCCTCCCACCACCACCAGAGCGGCCACGCTCCGGCGGTGACGGTTAGGACGTTCACCCGGCTGCGGAACTCTCACCTCGCACGTCGTTCGGCGGCGTTCCCGGTGGGAGTGGGGAGGCTTGCTCCTTGCCGGCTGCCGGTTGGTGCCGCGTCCGTCTGTCAGGTCAGCTCCGGTACGCCGAGCCCGCGCCGGCGAAGGATGCGCCGCTCGACCGGCGTGAACAGGCAGAGCTCGACCGCGATGCCGACGGTGAGGATCGCCAGGATGCCGGAGTAGACGCCGGCCGCGTCGGACACCTGCCGGCTCTGGTCGAGCAGCTGGCCGAGCCCGAGACCGAGCTCCGGGGAGTTGGTGATCAGCTCCGCGGCCATCAGCGAGCGCCAGGAGAACGCCCAGCCCTGGCGCAGTCCGGCGAGGTAGCCCGGGAGGGCGGCCGGCAGCAGGACGTAGCGCGCCTGCTGGAGCCCGTTCGCGCCGAGCACCCGTCCGACGCGGGAGAACAGCGGCGGCACCTGGTCGATCCCGGACACCATGCCGTTGGCGATCGACGGGACGGCTCCTAGCAGCAGGACAGCGTAGATCGCGGCATCGGTCAGGCCGAAGAACAGGATCGCGGCCGGCACCCAGGCGACCGACGGCAGCGACTGCAGGCCGCTGACGATCGGTCCGATGCCGCGCCGGACGACGCTCGACCGCGCGATCAGCAGGCCGAGCGGCGTGCCGATCGCGACGGCCGCGACGAACCCCGTCGCCCCCCGCTGCAGGCTCGTCGCGATCGCCTCGAGCAGCTGACCGGCGTCGGCGCCGACCGTCTGCTCCCGGATGCTCAGCGCGACGTCACCGGGTGACGGGAGCGCGTAGGGCTCCTTCCACCCCGACCGGTAGACGAGCTCCCACACCAGCAGGAACAGCCCTACCGCGACCGCCGGCGGCCAGCTCGCGGACCAGGCCCGCTTGACGAAGGGCACCCGCCGGACCTCGTGCACCTCCAGTGCGTCCAGGCCGGCCTCCAGGGTGGCGAGGCCGTCCGCGCCGTCGCGGTCGCCGCCGCGGCGCACGTCGAGGATGCTCACGACTGACCGCCGTGGCGCCGGATCTCGGCGCGGAGGTCCTCGGTGATGACCGCGGAGAGCGCAGCGACATCGGGGTCCTCGATGCGACGCGTGCCCTCGATCGCGACGTCGTAGGTCTTGGCGACCCGGCCGGGTCGCGAGCTGAGCAGCACGACCCGGTCACCGAGCCGGACGGCCTCCCGGACGTTGTGCGTGACGAAGACGACCGTGAGATCGCGCTCCGCCCTGATCCGCAGCAGCTCCTCGTGCAGGACGTCCCGGGTGATGGCGTCGAGCGCGGCAAACGGCTCGTCCATCAGCAGCAGCCCGCCGTCCTGGGCGAGGGACCGCGCGAGCGCGACGCGCTGCCGCATGCCGCCGGACAGCTCGTGGACCCGCTTGTCGGCGGATCCGCTGAGCCGCACCAGGTCGAGCAGCTCTCGGGCGCGCGCCCGCCGCTCGCGCTGGCGGACGCCGCGCACCCGCAGCGGCAGCTCGACGTTCTGCGCCGCCGTGAGCCACGGAAGGAGCGCAGCCTCCTGGAACATCAGCGCCGGTCGCGCACCATCGACGTCGACCGTGCCGGCGGAGGGCTCGTCGAGCGCGGCGACCAGGTTGAGCAGTGTCGACTTGCCGCAGCCCGAGGCTCCGAGCAGGCAGACGAACTCGCCCGGTGCGACGTCGAGCGTCACGTCGTCGAGCACGACCGGACCCCCGCGGAAGCGCTTGGAGACGCCGTCGAGCCGTACGGCGGACCGCCCGGTGAGCGGCGACGCCGACGGTGCGGGCCTGTGGATGTCGACGGCGGTCATGACGCGCTCCCTAGTCCGGCGTCGTCCACGGGCTTGCCGAGGATCTCGCGCAGCAGTGTGAGGTCGTAGATGCCGGAGAGGTCGGCCTTCTGCACCAGCCCGGTAGCGAAAGCGTGCTCCGCCGATGTCTTGAGCGACGACGCGATCGGGTCGAGCGTGACGGTGATCTCCGAGAAGGCCCGGTCGAGCGTCTCCGGCTTCAGCGCCTTGCCGGAGAGCTTCTGCAGCTCGGCGTTGACCACCTTCCTGGGCTCCGCGGCGTCCCCCGCGGTGAACGCGTTGTTGGCCTCCAGCGCGCCGCGCAGCAGGGCTCGGATGGTGTCCGGGTGCTTGCGCAGGAACGCGGTGCGGACGACCAGGTGCGTCGTGACGAACTGGCCGCCCGGCCACAGGTCCTTCTCGTCGACCAGCACCTTGCCGCCGCCCTCGAGGACCAGCCGCGACGCCCACGGCTCCGGGACCCATGCGCCGTCGATCCCGCCGGACCGGAAGAGGTCGAGCGTCTGGCTGTTCTCCTGGGCGACGATCATCACGTCCCCCGCTCCCCGCTCGTCGGTCTTGAACCCCTTCCCGGCGAGGAAGTGCCGTAGGGCGATGTCCTGCGTACCTCCGGTCTGCGGACTGGCGATCCTCTTGCCGCGGAGCGCAGCGGCGTCGGTGATCTCCGGGTTCGCGACGAGCGACGCCCCGCCCGAGGTGGCTCCGGCGACGATGCGAATCGCCTCGCCGTTGCTCTTGGCGAACGCGTTGATCGCCGGGTTGGGCCCGATGAACGTCGCGTCGAGACTGCCGGCGAACAGCGCCTCGACAGCTGCCGGTCCGGCGTTGAAGACCTGTGTCTTGAGCGTCGTGTCGCCGAGCGCCTTCTGGAAGGAGCCGGAGCCGACGCCGTAGACGGCGGTCGCGTGGGTGATGTTGGCGAAGTAGCCGAGACGGAGCTCGTCCGCGCGGGACGTAGCAGCAGCGGTCGTGGACCTGGCTGAGGCGGGTGGCTGCGCGTCGGACGAGCTGGTCGCGCACGCCGCCGACGAGACGACGGCTACGAGGGCCAGCGGCGCAGCGAGACGCAGACGGGTCTGGCGGGACATGAGAGCGACTGACCTTTCGGGATGCGGGTCTACGGGAGCGGGACGTGCTCTCCGTGACATCGCATGCCGGGCCGGCAGGAGTCGACGCACCAGCCCACCCACGGCGTACGGGTCCACCCGGCGAGGGCAGCGCCGCGGCGCGTGGGGGTGGTCGGGCGGCTCATGCCGGTGATCGTGGCATTGTCGACCACTTCGGTCAACAAACCGTCCAATGGGTGAGAATGCCGGCGTGCAGATCTCCGCGAAGAGCGACTACGCGCTGCGAGCCATGTGCGCGCTCGCCGCGGCGGCGGACGACCCGGGCGGCGCACCGGTGAAGGCCCGCGTGATCGCCGAGGCGCACCAGATCCCCCGCACGTTCCTGGACGCGATCCTGATCGACCTGCGACACGCCGGGCTGGTGGAGAGCGTGCGGGGACCGGCCGGCGGCCACCGGCTGGCCCGCCCGGCGTACGCCGTCACCGTCGCCGACGTGATGCGCGTCATCGACGGCCCGCTGGCGCTGGTGCACGGCAACCGCCCGGAGAGCATGCGGTACAACGGCGCGGCGGCCGGTCTGCAGGATGTCTGGGTCGCAGCGCGGGCCGCGCTGCGCGCCGTACTCGAGTGGACGACCCTGGAGCACATCGTCACCGGGCGGCTGCCGACCGCGGTCACCTCACTGAGCGGCGAGGTCCGCTCCTGGACGTCGGTCTGGCCGCCGCCGGAGGCGTGAGCGCGTTGTAGCTGAGCTGCTGAGAACTCTACGCATCGTGCTTCGCCGCCACGCACGGACCCCGTCTCTGGCGCGGGGGCCCATCGGCCGAGCGCAGAGGTAGTCCCCGTCACATCGGCTACGCCGCGTGCCCACTTGAGCGTGACCGGGGGTACCGCGCCGCACGGCGCACGCCGTGCGGAAGGCCGGTCAGGGTCACCTTCAGCGTACGGAAACCGTGGCGCCTAAGGGGGCCCAAAGGGGCCTCCCGTACAACCTCCCTACACAACCGAGACGTGGGAGTTCCAAGATGAACACGCGTTCGGCCGCCACGACGTACCTGACCCGCACGGTCGCCGCAGCAGCACTGCTGGCGATCTCACTCGCTGCCTGCGGTCCGACAACACCAGGGACAGCACTGCCGCAGCCGCGCCGGCGGCCGCCGCGCCGGCGAAGGGCGGCAGTGTCTGCGCCCTGCTGACCTTGGCAGAGGTCGCCAAGGCGATCGACGCCGCGGAGGTGACGGCGGAGGTCACCGAGCACGGCCCCCCGCTCGGCGCCAAGCAGTGCGTGTGGGGCACCGACACCATGCCGTGAAGCAGTACTCGTTGTCGGTTCAGCGGACCGAGGACATGGCCGAGGCGCTGCGCGACGCCGGGCAGTCGGGCACGAAGCTGTACCAGGAGAGCAAGCCGTACTACGAGAGCGCGGTGCCCATCGCGGGCATCGGCGACGAGGCGGTCATCTCGAAGTCGACGATCATCGCCCGCAATGGGGACGTCTTCATCCAGGCCTCGACGATGTTCGGCGACAGCCCC
>DASQMY010000218.1:0-1802 GCA_035645255.1 Mycobacteriales bacterium | reverse complement strand
AAGGAGCTGATGCCGCATGACCGGCACCTCCACAACTGGCTCGACATGGCGCGCGAGCGCATCAGGTTTCAGGGTTTGCCGGCGCGCATCTGCTGGGTCGGCCTGGGTGATCGCCACCGCCTCGGCCTGGCGTTCAACGAGATGGTCAGGAACGGCGAGGTCTCCGCGCCGATCGTCATCGGCCGCGACCACCTCGACGCGGGCAGCGTCGCCAGCCCGGAGCGGGAGACCGAGGCGATGCGCGACGGGTCGGACGCGATCGCCGACTGGCCGATCCTCAACGCGCTGCTCAACACCGCCTCCGGTGCGAGCTGGGTCAGCGTGCACCACGGCGGCGGCGTCGGCATCGGCAAGTCGATCCACGCCGGGGTCGTGATCGTCGCTGACGGCACGGCCGACGCCGCCCGTCGGCTCGAGCTCACCTTGACCAACGACCCGGCCACCGGCGTGCTGCGGCACGCCGACGCCGGCTACGAGACGGCCGTCGACCACGCGCAGTCGGTCGGCGTGCGCATCCCGCTGGAGCCGGGGACGCACGCGCCGGTCTGGCAGAGCGAGCAGCCGGAGGAATGACCGACCTCGTCGTACGGCGCGCCGGCCGGCTGCTCACTATGACCGGCGCGGGAGTGGGCGCACTCGAGTCCGCGGCGGTCGTCGTACGGGCCGGGCTGGTGACGTGGGTCGGTGCGGAACGCGACCTGCCCGCCGGGATCGGTGATGTGGCCGAGCTCGACGCCGCAGGAGCGTGCGTCACGCCCGGGTTCGTCGACCCGCACACGCACCTGGTCTGGGCCGGGTCGCGCCGCGACGACTTCGTCGACCGGCTCGCCGGCGTGCCCTACACCGAGGTCGCGGCGCGCGGCGGCGGCATCCACTCGACGGTGCGGCAGACCCGGGCCGCGTCGTACACCGACCTCGTCGAGCAGGCGGGCGCGCGCGTCGACGCGATGTCGCGCACGGGTACGACGACGGTCGAGATCAAGAGCGGCTACGGGCTGACCGAGCCGGACGAGCTGCGCCTGCTCGACGTCACCGACGAGCTGCGCCGGACGCGCGGGGAGGCGGTCGAGTCGACGTTGCTCGGCGCGCACGCAGTCCCGCCGGAGACCGGTCGCGCGGCGTACGTCGACGCCGTCGTCGCGATGCTCCCGGCGGCGCGCGCGCACCGGGCCGGCTGGTGCGACGTCTTCTGCGACCGCGGTGCCTTCACCGTCGACGAGGCGCGGCGCGTCCTCACCGCCGCGCGGGACGCCGGGCTCGGCCGGCGGATCCACGCCGAGCAGATCGCGCGGACCGGCGCCGCCGAGCTGGCCGCCGAGCTGGGCTGCGCGAGCGCCGACCATCTCGACCACGTCGACGCGGCCGGGGCGCGCGCACTGGCGGCTGCGGGAGTGGTCGGCGTACTGCTCCCCGCGTGCACCCTCACGATGGGCCACGGCGACTGGGGCGCCGCCGCGGTGCTCCGCGACGCGGGCGCGACGATCGCGCTCGGGACCGACTGCAACCCGGGCACGTCGTGGTGCGAGTCGATGCCCTACGTCATCCAGCTGGCCTGCCTGGCCTACCGGCTGCCGGTCGAGGAGGCGTTCCGCGCGGCGACCGTCGACGCGGCGCGGGCGCTGCGCCGCGACGACGTCGGGCGCGTCGCGGTCGGTGCCCGCGGCGACCTCGCCGTGCTCGCGGCGGACCACGAGGCGGACCTGGTGGCGCACCTGGGCGCGACGCCGGTCACGGCGACTGTCGTCGCCGGCCGGGCGTCGAGCTGAGAGAGACGCTACTCCCGGTCATCGGTCCAGAGCAGC
>DASQMY010000217.1:0-2359 GCA_035645255.1 Mycobacteriales bacterium | reverse complement strand
CGAGCACCGAGACGAGATCGCCGGCATGATCCTCGAGCCGATCATGATGAACATCGGCTTGATCGCGCCGCCGCAGGGCTACCTCGCTGGTCTGCGCGACCTGTTGCACGCTCACGGGGCTCTGCTCGCCTTCGACGAGGTCAAGACCGGCTTCGCCGTCGCTCCCGGCGGTGTGGTCGAACAGTCCGGCGTGACACCGGACCTGCTGTGCGTCGCCAAGGCGCTCGGCGGTGGCGTGCCGTGTGGGGCGATCGGCGGGACCCGCGAGGTCATGGAGCTGATCGTCACTGGGGCCTACGAGCAGGTTGGCACGTTTAACGGCAACCCGCTGACGATGGCCGCCGCTCGGGCAATGCTGACCGAGGTGCTCACTGACGACGCCTACCGGCACTTCGACCGGCTCCGCACGCGCATGGTGTCGGGCGCGCAGCAGGTGTTGGCCGACTACGGGCTCCCCGGCTACGCCCAGGCGTTTGGCGCCAAGGGGGCCGTGATCATGCACCATCAGCTGCGCGACTACCGCGACTTCCTCGAGTACGACCCGCGGTGGGGGCACGCACACTGGCTCTACCAGCACAACGGTGGTGTGTTCCTTCCCCCGTGGGGAAAGTGCGAACAGTGGACGTGTTCGGTGCAGCACAGCGAAGCCGACGTGCAGCGCTTTGTCGCCAACTTCGAGACCATGGCACGCGCCGTACGGGGGAGCGACGCCGATGCCGCCCGCAGCACCGCTGACGGTCACCCGACCGGGTGAGGCGGGAGTGGGTCCGCCGACCGCGATGGACCTGACCCCGCTGCTGGCCCCACGCTCGGTTGCCGTCGTCGGCGCCTCGCCGCGCCCCGGGACGTACGGCAACCAGACCCTGGAGAACCTCGTCGCCGCTGGGTTCGAAGGGCCGGTGTGGGGCGTACACCCGAGCGCTCGTGCGGTGCACGGAATTGCGTGCTACCCGCTCCTCGCGGACCTTCCGGAGGCCCCGGACTGCGTGGTCATCGCAACACCGGCTGCCACCGTGCCCGGTCTCCTCAGCGAGGCCATCGACGCCGGCGCCCGCTCCGCCGTCGTCTTCGCCGCCGGCTTCGCCGAGACACCGAGCGGCGTGGAGCTCCAGCGCCGGCTGCGCTCAACCGCGCTGGCGGCTGGCCTGCCGGTCTGCGGGCCGAACGGCGACGGGATCGTGTCTCTCCACGACAAGGCGCCGCTATGGGGCGACGCGTTCCTGCCGGCCACTCCCGGTCCCGTGGCTGTCGTCTCGCAGAGCGGCAACATCGCGGTCAACGCGCTGAATGCCGGGCACGGACTGCGCCTGCACACGGTGGTGTCCTGTGGCAACCAGGCCGTGGTCCAGGCGGCTGACTACCTCGACGCGCTCGCCGGCCGCATCGGTGTGCGCTCCGTCGCCCTCTACCTCGAAGACGCGGGCGACGGCGCCGCGCTCGCATCGGCGTTGGCCCGCTGCGCCGAGCACGACGTCGGAGTGGCCGTGCTGGTCGCCGGCCAGTCCGCGCGTGGCGCTGCCGCGGTCGCGGCGCACACCGGTGCGCTGGCCGGCAACGACCGCGTGCTCCGCGCGCTGGTCGAGGACGCCGGCGCCGCGTGGGCGACCACGCCGCACGACCTGCTCGAGCTGGCCAAGACGCTCGGCATGGCGCCGAAGTCGCGCCGTCGCTCGGGGGGCGCGGTCGGCATCATCACCTGCTCGGGTGGCGATGCCGCCGTCGCCGCCGACATCGCCGCGCGGATCGGCGTGCCTTTGGCCGACTTCGACGCCGCCACCGGGCGCCGACTGCAGGCGGTGCTGACAGACGCAGCGACGCTGGCCAACCCGCTGGACTACACAGCACAGCTCTTCGGGCTGGAGGAGCCGCTGGCAGAGATCGTCGACGCGGTCGGTTCGGACCCGGGCGTGGGGTCTGTGATCTTCTACTACGACGAGGCCGCGCAGATGCCCGACGCGATGGACCGGGTGTGGCGCGCAACCCGTGACGGGGTCGTCCTAGGCGCCGGCCGGAGCGGCACGCCGACGCTTCTCGCCGCCACGTTGCCCGAGCTGCAGCCCCACTCGAGCGCCGAGGACATGTACGAAGCCGGGCTGACCCCCGTGTCCGGCATCTCCGAGGCGTTGCAGTGCGCGGCTGCGCTGCTGGTCGAGTGTGCCGACCCGGGCCGGCTACGCGAGATCAGCGCCGCGGCTGGTCCACGCACTCCTGGTCACTGGGTCCCCGAGCACGTCGCAAAGCAGCTCCTGCGCGCCGCCGGGGTTGATGTCCCGGAAGGGACCGTGGTGGACAGCTCCGACGCCGCCGTGTCGGCCGCCGAACGGCTCGGCGGCCCGGTGGCGATGAAGCTGTCCGCACC
>DASQMY010000216.1:0-16780 GCA_035645255.1 Mycobacteriales bacterium | reverse complement strand
CGGTCCATCTGGTGAACGCCGGGTTGCCGAAGTCGATGTTGATGAAGTTCCACCGAGGCGAGTCCTCGTCGTCGAGCTTCAGCGCGATCGCCCAGTCCTTGAACAGCTCCTCGGCCGACCGGAGGTTGCTGCCGGTCATCGCGTTGAACTGGTCGATGGCTGCCTGGACGCCCTCGATGCCGTCCGCCTGGTTCTGGAAGATCAGCTTGATGAGCAGGTCACCGCCGGCGTTGTCGTACTCGCAGTCGGCGTTGTAGGTCCCGTCGCCGTTGCCGCCTGCCTGCTCCCACAGATACAGGAAGTAGGTGAGTGAGGCGCCGTAGTTCTCGAGCCCGCCACCCCATCTCGTGAGCGACGTCTCGCGGTGGAACACCTGGTGGTAGGTCAGGTGCGACCCGCCGATGTCGTAGCAGTTGAGGAAGATCGCCAGGTCGGCGAGACCCTCGTCGACCCAGGACACCTCGCCCGAGTCGGAGTAGTTCATCAGCAGGTGCTCGAGCTCGTGGGCGATGACGCCCTCGTACAGCTGCGGGTGCTCGGCGTCCTCACCGATCCGGTTGGCCCAGTCGAACGCGTCGATGACGATGACGTTCATACCGGCTTCGTTGATGTACTCCGGTGCGAAGTAACCGGCGGTGTAGGTGGTCTCGGAGCAGTCGTAGTAGTTGTCGTCCTGGACGTTGTAGACGAGCATGACCAGCGCGTCGCTGCTCGTGCCGTCCTCGCCGACCGCCGTGCCGATGTCGCCGAAGTGCGCCTCGTCGACCGCGACGATGTGGTCGGTCAGCTCGTCACCGAGCTGGTCGATCTGCGCCTGGGTGATCGTGTAGTCGGCCGGGTCGGCATCCGCGCACGGCACGAATTCGTCGTCCGGGTTTGGGTCCCATCCCGGGTCCATGCTGTCGACGCCGTCGGCACCGCCCAGCGCGCCCTCGGGGACGTAGATGTAGACCGGGGTGCCGTCGGGCGACGTGCCGGCGTACACCTGCTCGAAGTCCTGGTGATAGGACCCGCCGGCGGCGCTGTCGTTGATGTGGACGTTGATGATCTCGTCGCCCGGTTCGCCCGTCGTGTGGGCGAGTGCGGACGACCCGTACATCGCGAGCGATGTCGCCAGCGCGCCGACCACGGCGCTTCGCATCAGCTTGTGCAACCTCGGTGTGCTCCCTCCGTGGACCACGTCCCTGTGGTCGAGCGGCTGGACGCGCACGCGCCGGAACGACCCGGTTCACGGCGTCAGCTTTGCGCGTGCATCGCCGGTCAGACCTGCACCGCGTCGGGTGGCGCGGAGCACCCCGAAACATACGTTTGGGCGTTGTCGCCAGCAAGGCTATCCCCGGGTGAGATGTACCTGTCTGTTGCGGTTGCGCGACATCCAGATGTTGTCCGCGCACGTACCTTGCTGGGAGGTGTCACCCGCCGTACACCCTGGAGGTCAATGCCATGCGAAGGACCCTGTGCGCCCTCGTCGTCGCCGCCGTCGTCCTCGGGGGAGTCGCGCCCGCGACGGCGGCCGCGCAGTTCCCCGAGACGATCCAGCTCCCGAACGGCTTCCGGCCCGAGGGCATCGACGCCGGCCGCGGCACGACGTTCTACGTCGGCTCGCTGGCCGACGGCTCGATCTTCCGCGGCGACCTGCGCACCGGCGAGGGCGAGGTCTGGGCCGAACCGGTGGGCAAGTCGGCGGTCGGGCTGTTCTACGAGGCCGCTGGTGACCGCCTCTGGGTGGCCGGTGGTGCGAGCGGCGAGGTGCGCGTGTACGACGCGACGTCCGGCGAGCTGCTCGCGACGTACTTATTCCCGGGGTCGGGCTTCATCAACGACATCACGGTGACGCGCGACGCGGCCTACGCGACTGACTCGGCGGTCCAGCGGCTCGTGGTCGTGCCGCTCGAGTCGGACGGCGACCTGCCTGCCGCGTCGGCGGCGTACACGTTGCCGTTAACCGGGGAGCTCGACTACACCGCCGGGTTCAACGCCAACGGCATCGAGTCGGCCCGTGGCGGCCGCTGGCTGATCCTCGTGCAGTCCAGCACGGCGTCGCTGTTCCGGGTCGACCCGGTGACGGGGGAGACCCGTCGGATCGTACTGACCGGCGGCGACGTCGCGAACGGCGACGGCCTCGAGCTCGTCGGCAACGCGCTCTACGTCGTCAAGAACCGGCAGAACCGCATCGCTCGGATCCGGTTGGCCGGTGACCTGCTGTCCGGCACCGTCGAGACGCACCTGAGCGACAGTGACTTCGACGTCCCGACGACGGTCGTCTTCGCGGCCGGACGGCTGTGGGCGGTCAACGCCCGCTTCGGCACGCCCGTGACGCCCGAGACCGAGTACGACGTGGTGCAGCTCCGGCGACGCTAGCGCGTCACCGGTTGGGTGGGTTGATCTTCGGGTAGCGGCTTCTACAGCAAGATCACTATGCCGCCACCCGGAGGTCTGCTCGTGAAGCGTTTCCTGAAGGACCATGCGCTCTCGATCGTCACGCTCGCGCGTTCTTCTCGACGTTCCTCGTCGGCCAGACCCTGACCGGTCAGCGGGAGACAACAACGAGGAGACCGCACACGGCGAGCCGGCGGCGTTGTTGGGCGAGTACCTCGGCACCGGGCACTTCCGCGAGGCGACGTTCAAGAACTGGGAGAGCGAGTTCCTCAAGATGGGCCTGTACGTCTTCCTGACGGCCTTCCTGGTGCAGCGCGGCTCGGCCGAGTCGAGGAAGCCGGAAAACGAGGGCGACAACCCGCAGGACGACGAGCCGAGGGAGAAGGCGGACCGGATGCGCCGTGGGCGGTTCGCCGGGGCGGGGTCTGGCTCAAGCTGTACGAGAACTCGCTGTCGCTGTTCTTCCTGATCTTCTTCCTGCTGTCGTTGGTGCTGCACGCGAACGGCGGTGTCGCGGAGTACAACGCCGAGCAGGAGCAGCACGGCGAGCAGGGCCGCTACACCACGTGGAGCTACCTGACGACGGCACGCTTCTGGTTCGAGTCGCTGCAGAACTGGCAGAGCGACTTCCTCGCCGTCGGCGCCATCGTCCTGGCGACGATCTGGCTGCGCCAGAAGCGCTCGCCGAGTCCAAGCCGGTGCAGGCGCCACACTCGCAGACCGGCGCCCGCTAGGTCAGCGGCGCGGCGCAGCGGGCGTGAGCTCCGCAGCCCTCTTGTCGCGCGCGAGCAGCCGCCCGAGAACCGCGAGGGCGACGAGCACCACCCCGGCGCCGAGCAGGGCGAACGTCGCGCCCTCGCGCCGGTAGGCCGTGCCGAGCAGGTAGCCGAGCGCCAGCAGCTCGGCCAGGCCGAGCAGCGCACCGGCTCCGTCGTGCAGCAGGAAGCGACGCTCGTCGGCGCGCGACGAGCCGGCGGCGGCCGCCAGGAACATCGCTGGGAACGCCGCCAGCCGGCCGAAGAACACCAGCCGGTCGCCCTTGTGCTCGAGCAGGTGGTCGAGCTTGTCGATCCGCTTCTGCGGCAGCAGCCGGCTCGCGGGGGGCTTGAGCGCATGCGCGCGGATCTCCGGTTCGAACGCGCGGCCGAGGTAGAAGAACTGCCAGATGCCGAGCACATGCAGGGGGAGCGCCGCCAGCACCACGGCCCACAGCGGCAGCTCGCCCTGACGGAACAGGAACCCGGCGGCCAGCACGACCTCCTTGGACGGGCGGATCAGCACGAGCAGCAGGAAGTTGTCCCGGTAGACCAGCGGAGCGATCGGTACGGCGAGCAGCGCGAGCGCGACGCGGATGCCGGCGAGCCACAGCAGCACCGTCCGCGTGCGTGGTGATCGGGCGTCCACGCCGGTCGTTCTCCCTCGGGCCGTTTGGCTGGGCGACGAGCTGGGGCAAACCTCTCACATGAGAGGCGGACTGCCCGACGTCGTACGTCGGCGGCTCGACCCACGCCAGCGCTTCGGTCTGCGGGCGACGTTGCTCGCCGTCGCCGTACTGCTCGTCGCCGTGCCGTTCGGGCTGCTGCTCGAGCAGGTGGTCCGGCTCGGGCCGGTCGACCGGGCCGACAAGGCGATGGCCAACGACCTGCACGAGGTCGCTTGCACCAACGCAGCCCTGGTGTCGGTGGCGCGGGTGGTCAGCTTCCTCGGCTCGACGCGGTGGCTGACCGGCTGTGCCGTGGTCGGGATCGTCGTGCTGGTCGCGCGGGGGGAGCGGCGGCTGGCGCTGTTCGCCGCGGTCACGACCGGTCTGGGCGGCGCGCTGAACTCGATCGCCAAGGCGCTGGTGAGCCGGCCGCGGCCGACGCTCGACGGCTGCGAGCTCGGCTCGGCGCACGGGCTGAGCTTCCCGTCCGGGCACGCGATGGGCACCACGATCGTCTACGGGACGCTGCTGCTGGTCGGGATCAGTCTCGTCGCGCGCCGCTGGCGGCCACTGCTCATCGGCGCCTACGCGGTGTGGCTGACGGCGATGGCGCTGTCCCGGATGACGCTCGGTGTGCACTACCTGAGCGACGTCATCGGCGGCATCGCGCTCGGGTTGGCGTGGCTCGCTGCCGCGACGTCGGCGTTCGAGATCTGGCGGCAGGAGCGCGGCCGGCGGCGCACGCACCCGCTCGAGGAGGGCATGGAGCCCGAGGCCCGCGCCCGCCAGCGGGTGCACGCGCATACCGAGGACGACCAGCCGGTGCCGCGCCCGCTGCCCTGACAGACGGAGCAGTCAAGTTCAGCCGGATGCCGGGCTGGAGCACCCAGGTCCGTGGGTAGCATCGGTTCATGAGGCTCGCGGCTGGGGCGGTGGAGGAAGACATCACTGTCGCGTGCGCCGGCGATGTCTCCGTCCGGTACGAGCGGACCACCGACGGCTGGACCGCGGAGTTCACCGTGCGGACCCCAGCGGTGCCGGACCTCGTCGTCGTACACCGGCTGGTGGCGCCGACGCTCGCCGAGGCCCGCCGGCTGGTGCCCGCGGCGGTGGCGTTCCTCAGCGGCGAGCCGGTCGACCCGTCGGCGGCGGCCGGCCGGTAACCCAGCCGCTCGGCAGGCGCCCGCTCGTTATCATCGGGCGCGGTGCGCAGTCTGCGCGCCCCGATGCCCAGGGAGCCCCACTGTGAGCGACATCCGCGTGACCCTCGACGGCTCACCACTCGTGGTGGCCGAGGGTACGACGGCGGGTGGCGTGCTGCGCGAGGGCGGCAAGCGGGCGATCTCGGTGAAGGCGGCGGACGGCGCGCTGCGCGACCTCTCCTGGGTGCCGGCCGACGGTGACGACCTGGTCGCCGTACCGATCGACAGCCCGGAGGGGCGCGAGGTGCTGCGGCACTCGACCGCGCACGTGATGGCGCAGGCGGTCACCGATCTCTTCCCCGGGGCGAAGTGGGCGATCGGTCCGCCGGTGCAGGACGGCTTCTACTACGACTTCGACGTCGAGAAGCCGTTCACCCCGGAGGACGTCGAGCGCATCGAGAAGCGGATGCGGGAGATCGTCAAGGCCAACCAGCGGTTCTCGCGCCGGGTCGTGTCGCGGGCTGAGGCGGAGGAGCTGTTCGCCGACCAGCCGTACAAGCTCGAGGTGATCGAGCGTGCGACCGCCGGTGCGGTTGACGGCGACGAGACCGTCGACGCGACCGGTCCGGAGATCACCGTCTACGACAACGACGACGCGTGGACCGATCTGTGCCGCGGGCCGCACCTGCCCAACACCAAGGCGATCCCGGCGTTCAAGCTGATGCGCACCGCGGCGGCCTACTGGCGGGGCGACGAGAACAACCAGCAGCTGCAGCGGATCTACGGCACCGCGTGGGAGAGCAAAGAGGCGCTCGAGGCGCACCTGCACCGGCTCGAGGAGGCCGAACGGCGCGACCACCGGCGGCTCGGCCGCGAGCTGGACCTCTTCAGCTTCCCCGACGAGATCGGCTCGGGGCTGGTGGTCTTCCACCCCAAGGGCGGCGTCATCAAGCGGGAGATGGAGGACTACGTCCGCCGCCGGCACATCGAGGAGGGGTTCCAGTACGTCGGCACGCCGCACATCACCAAGCAGGGGCTGTTCGAGACCTCCGGACACCTGCCGTACTTCGCCGACACGATGTTCCCGCCCATGGAGATGGAGGGGAGCAACTACTACCTCAAGGCGATGAACTGCCCGATGCACAACCTGATCTTCAGGTCCCGCGGGCGTTCCTACCGCGAGCTGCCGATGCGGCTGTTCGAGTTCGGCACCGTCTACCGCTACGAGAAGTCGGGTGTCGTGCACGGCCTCACCAGGGTCCGCGGCCTGACCCAGGACGACTCGCACTCCTACGTCACTCCGGAGCAGGCGCCGGCCGAGATCAAGCACCTGCTGAGCTTCGTGCTCAGCCTGCTCCGCGACTTCGGTCTTGAGGACTACTACCTCGAGCTGTCGACCCGAGACGAGAGCAAGGACAAGTTCGCCGGCTCGGACGAGGACTGGGCGACCGCTACCGCGGTGCTGGAGCAGGCGGCCTTGGAGACCGGACTCGAGCTGGTCCCTGACCCGGGCGGCGCCGCGTTCTACGGCCCGAAGATCTCGGTGCAGTGCCGGGACGCGATCGGTCGCACCTGGCAGATGTCGACGATCCAGTACGACTTCAACCAGCCGGCCGGCTTCGAGCTCGAGTACCAGGCGAGTGACGGCTCGCGCCAGCAGCCGGTGATGATCCACTCGGCGAAGTTCGGCTCGATCGAGCGGTTCTTCGGCGTCCTCGTCGAGCACTACGCGGGGGCCTTCCCGGCGTGGCTGTCGCCGGTGCAGGCGCTGTGCATCCCGATCGCCGAGCGGCATCACGACTACCTGGCCGGGGTCGCCGCGCAGCTGCACTCGGCCGGCGTACGCGTCGAGGTGGACACCTCCGACGACCGGATGCAGAACAAGATCCGCAAGGCGCAGGGCCAGAAGGTGCCGTTCATGCTGGTCGCCGGCGACAAGGACGTGGCGGCGGGCGCGGTCAGCTTCCGCTACCGCAACGGGGTCGAGCGGCGCGGCGTGGCGGTCGCGGACGCGGTGGCGGAGATCGTCCGGGTGATCGCCGAGCGGCAGGCCGACCCGCACGCCTACGCGCCGGAGCCGGCGCCGGCTGCGGACCCGACTCCGGACACCGGCGCGGGGGTCACCGCCTGATGGGTGGCGAGCAGCCGCAGCACGGCGCCGGTACGCCGGACGCGTTCCAGCGGCTGTGGACCCCGCACCGGATGGCCTACATCAAGCGCAACCACGACGACCCTGGCTGCCCGTTCTGCGACGTCCCGGGGATGCCGGACGAGGACGGGCTGGTCGTCGCGCGCGGCCGGCACGTCTTCGCCGTACTGAATCTGTATCCGTACAACTCGGGGCACCTGATGGTGGTGCCGTACCGGCACATCGCCGACTACACCGAGCTCGACGAGGCCGAGGCGGCGGAGACGCACGTCTTCGTCCGCACCGCGATCACGGCGATGCGCTCCGTCGCTGGCGCGCAAGGCTTCAACGTCGGGCTCAACCTCGGCACCGTCGCCGGTGCCGGTATCGCCGCGCACCTGCACCAGCACGTCATCCCGCGGTGGGGCGGCGACACCAACTTCATGCCGCTGGTGAGCAACACCCGCGTCCTCCCGCAGCTGCTCGCCGAAACGCGTCAGCTGCTGGCGGACTCCTGGCCGGCCGCCCCCCAATCATGATCTCGGCACCGTCGTTCGCGGGAAGCCGCGAAGAACGGTGCCGAAATCAGTAGCGGAACGGGTGGAGGGGGGTCAGTGCGCGTTGGCCGCCAGGAGCTTCTGGGCGATGTTCTGCGGCATCGGCTCGTGGCGGACGTAGCGGCGGGAGAACGCACCGGTGCCGTGCGACATCGACCGCAGGTCGACGGCGTACCGGACGACCTCGGTCTCCGGCACCTCGGCGCGGATGAGCGTTCGCCCGACGCCGACCGGCTCGGTCCCGGACACCCGGCCGCGCCGGCCGGAGAGGTCGGACATGACCGCGCCGACGTACTCGTCGGCGACGAGCACCTCGAGCTGCAGCACGGGCTCGAGCAGCACCGTAGACCCGGTCTTGGCGGCCTCCTTGAGCGCTAGCGCACCGGCCATCTGGAACGCCATGTCCGACGAGTCGACCGAGTGCGCCTTGCCGTCGGTGAGCGTCACCTTGATGTCGACGACCGGGTAGCCGGCGGCGACACCGCGGTCCATCTGCGTGCGCACACCCTTCTCCACCGACGGGATGAACTGGTTGGGCACCGAGCCACCGAAGATCTTGTCGACGAACTCGAAGCCCGCACCGGACTCGAGCGGCTCGACGGTGATGTCGCACACCGCGAACTGGCCGTGGCCGCCGGACTGCTTGACGTGCCGGCCGTGGCCCTTCGACGCGCCGGAGAACGTCTCGCGCAGCGGCACGCGCAGGTCGACCGTCGTCACTTCGACGCCGTACTTGGACTTCAGCCGGTCGAGCAGGACGTCGGCGTGCGCCTCGCCCATGCACCACAGGACCTGCTGGTGCGTCTCGGTGTTGCGCTCGAGGCGGACCGTCGGGTCCTCCGCGACGATGCGGTGCAGGCCGGTGCCCAGCTTGTCCTCGTCGGACTTGGTCTTGGCCTGGATGGCGATCGGCAGCAGCGGCTCGGGCATCTCCCACGGCGCGACGAGCAGCGGCGCGTCCTTCGGCGACAGCGTGTCGCCCGTCTCCGCCCGCGTCAGCTTGGCGACCGCGCAGATGTCGCCGGCCACGCACTCGGTCACCGGTCGCTGGGTCTTCCCGAGCGGCGACGACAGCGCGCCGACCTTCTCGTCGACGTCGTGGTCCTCGTGCCCGCGGTCGGCGAGGCCGTGCCCGCTGACGTGCACGACGGTCTCCGGACGCAACGTGCCGGAGAACACGCGGACCAGGCTGATCCGGCCGACGTACGGGTCGGTCGTGGTCTTGATGACCTCCGCGGCGAGCGGCCCGGCGGGGTCGCAGGTGAGCGGGTCGACGGGGGAGCCGTCCACGCGCGTCACGACCGGAACCGGGTGCTCCAGCGGCGTCGGGAACGCGCTGGTGAGCACCTCGAGCAGCTCGGTCATGCCGAGGCCGGAGACGGCCGACGTCGCGAGGACCGGGTAGAACGTCCCGCGCGCGACCGCCGTCTCGAGGTCGTCGATCAGCACCTTGGTGTCGAGGTCCTCGCCGGCGAGGTAGCGGTCCATGAGCGACTCGTCCTCGCTCTCGGCGATGATGCCCTCGATCAGGGCGGCGCGGGACTCCTCGATGAGCGGGAGGTGCTGCGGATCGGGGTCCCGCTCGATGCGCGAGCCGCTGGAGTGGTCCGCGATCCGCTGCGACAGCAGGCCGATCAGCCCGGCGACCCCACCGTCGTCGCCGTGCATCGGCAGGTAGAGGGGGAGCACCCCCTCGCCGAAGGCGGCCTGGCAGGCGGCGACCGTCTCCTCGAAGTCGGCGCGGTCCTTGTCGAGCTTGCTGACGACGACCGCGCGTGGCATGCCCACCGCCGCGCACTCGTCCCAGAGCATCCGGGTGGCGCCGTCGATGCCGTCGGTGGCGGACACGACGAACAGCGCGGCGTCCGCGCCGCGCAGCCCGGCGCGCAGGTCACCGACGAAGTCGGCGTAGCCCGGCGCGTCGAGCAGGTTGACCTTGATCCCGTTGTGCTGGATCGGTGCGAGGGCGAGCGAGACCGACCTCTGCTGGCGGATCTCCGCGTCGTCGAAGTCGGAGACGGTGCTGCCGTCCTCGACCCGGCCGAGGCGCGAGATCGCGCCGGTGGCGACGAGCAGAGCCTCGACGAGTGTCGTCTTGCCCGCCCCCGAATGGCCGACCAGCACCACGTTCCTCACCTGGCTTGGTGACAGCGTCACGTGTCCTCCTCGACTCGTCCGACCGTTTCGCCCGATGCTTCTCCTTGTCGCCGCGCGGGACAAGACCCGCGGTGAACCGCCGAAACCGGTCGTTCCGCCCGCTATCCTCGACTGCATGCTCAACGTGCGGGCCCGCGGCCCGATCGGCGTGATCATCAACCCGTTGGTGGCGCTGCTGGCCAAGACCGGCCTGACCCCCAACGCGCTGACCATCGCCGGAGCGGTCGGGACCGTCGTCGGCGCGGCGCTGATCGCCCGCGGAGAGCTCTTCTGGGGCGTCATGCTGACGACCGTCTTCGTGCTGTTCGACATGGTCGACGGCCAGCTGGCCCGAGCGCAGGGCAAGTCCGGGCCGTGGGGCGCACTGCTCGACTCGACGCTCGACCGGCTCAGCGACGGCGTGATCTTCGCGGCGCTCGTCATCTGGTTCGGCCGGTCCGCGCCCAACGAGGAGCCGTGGATCGCCGGCCTCGCGCTGTTCTGCTTGCTCTCCGGAGCGCTGGTGTCCTACGTGAAGGCGCGCGCCGAGGGGCTCGGGCTGGCCTGCAACGTGGGGTTCGCCGAGCGCGCCGAGCGGCTGATCATCGTGCTCGTCGGCACCGGACTCGCCGGCCTCGGAGTCGGCTACGTGATGGCGGCCGCGCTGTGGTTCCTGGCGGCCGCGAGCGTCGTCACGATCGGCCAGCGACTCGCCGCGGTACGGCGGCAGGTCGTCGCGCTGGAGCCACGGTGATCGATCGCATCACCTATCTGGCCTATGCGGCCGGGTGGGCGCTGGTGCGCGCGCTGCCCGAGCGCGCCGCGACCGCGCTGTTCGACCGCGGCGCCGACATCGCGTTCCGGCGCCGCGGCAAGGGTGTCCGCCGGCTGGAGTCCAACCTGCGCCGCGTGCTGGGACCGGACGTCGACCCGGCGGTCCTGGACAGCACGCTGCGCGCCGGTGTCCGGTCGTACGCGCGCTACTGGATGGAGGTCTTCCGGCTGCCGGTGACGCCGCACGAGCGGATCGTCGGGCGGATGCACTGCCACGACGAGGAGCGGCTTCGCGACGCCTACGCGTCGGGCCGCGGGGTCGTCATGGCGCTTCCGCACCAGGGCAACTGGGACCACGCGGGTGCCTGGGCGGTCCTCACCGGGATTCCTTTCACGACCGTCGCGGAGCGGCTGAAGCCCGAGCGGCTGTTCGACCGGTTCGTCGAGTTCCGGGAGTCGCTCGGCATGGAGGTGCTGCCGCTCACCGGCGGCGAGCGGGCGGCGTTCAGCGTGCTCACCGAGCGGCTGCGATCCGGTGGAGCGCTGTGCCTGCTCGCCGACCGTGACCTGACGACCAGCGGGATCGACGTCGAGTTCTTCGGCGAGACGGCGCGCTTCCCGGCCGGCCCGGCGGCGCTGGCGCTGCGGACCGGAGCTGCGCTCCTCCCCGTGACGCTCTGGGTCGAGGACGACGGCTGGCACGCGCAGATCCATCCCGAGGTGACGCCGTCCGCAGCACGCAGCGGCGGCAGCGCCGTCGCGGACATGACGCAGCAGCTGGCGCGGGCGTTCGAGGACGGGATTGCGGCGCACCCGCAGGACTGGCACATGCTCCAGCGGCTGTGGCTCGCCGACCTCGACGCCGGCGACCCCCGGCGGCGTACGGCGGCCGAGCAGAGCGAAGGCGCGGCGTGAGGGTCGGCCTCGTCTGCCCCTACGCGTGGGACGTCCCCGGCGGAGTGATGGCGCACGTGCGCGATCTCGCGGAGACGTTGATCACGATGGGGCACCACGTCTCGGTGCTGGCTCCGGTCGAAGACGACGACGCCGTGCTGCCGCCGTACGTCCGCAGTGCAGGAGGCGTGCTGAAGATCCCCTACAACGGCTCGGTCGCCCGGCTGGCGTTCCACCCCAAGGCCGCTGCCAAGGTCCGCCGCTGGCTCCGCGACGGCGACTTCGACGTGCTGCACATCCACGAGCCGGTCGCACCGAGCGCGAGCGTGCTGACGCTGTGGGCAGCCTCGCGGGAGCCGATCGTCGGCACGTTCCACGCATCGATGGACCGCTCGCGCGGGCTCGACTTCTGGCGACCGGCGCTCCAGCCGGCGCTGGAGAAGATCCGCGCCCGCATCGCGGTCAGCCCCGCGGCGCGCCGCTACATCGTCGAGCACGTCGGTGGCGGCGTCGTCCTCATCCCCAACGGTGTCGCGGTGGCGCACTACGCAGGCGCAGCGCCGCTGCCGGGCTGGCCGGCCGGCACAACTGGGGCGGGCGGTGGCGACATCGGCTTCCTCGGCCGGGTCGACGAGTCGCGCAAGGGCCTGCCGGTGCTGCTCGCGGCGTTCGACCGGCTGCTCGAGCGGCGCCCGCACGCGCGGCTGCTGGTCGCCGGCCCGGGCGCGGTGGACGACGTCGCCGGCGACCTGCCGGACCGGGTGCGCGAGCGGATCTCGTTCCTCGGCCGGCTGAGCGAGGAGGACAAGGCGCGCGCCTACCGGTCGGTCGACGTGTTCTGCGCGCCCAACACCGGAGGCGAGAGCTTCGGCATCGTGCTGCTCGAGGCGATGGCGGCGGGCGCGCCGATCGTCGCGAGCGACCTGGACGCCTTCCGGCGGGTGCTGGACGGCGGTACGGCGGGCGAGCTCTTCCCGGTCGGCGACGCCGGCGCGCTGGCGGCGACGCTGGACCGACTGCTCGGCGACCCCGGCCGCCGGTCGGAGCTCTGTGCGCGCGGCGCGGAGGTCGTGCGTCGGTACGACTGGCCGGTCGTGGCCGAGGCGATCGTCGCCGTCTACGAGACGGTCCTGACCGCCGCGCCGACCGCAGGGCGCTGAGCCGCTCCTGGCATGCTGTGCCGGTGAAGTGCCGATGACCGAGGTCGCGCTGCTGGTGGCGGCGGTCGTGCTGCTGGCGACCTACCTCACGTGGACCGCGAGCCGCCTCGACCGGCTCGCCGCCCGCGTCGAGGCGGCCTGGTCCGCCCTGGACGCACAGCTCGTCCGCCGGGCTGCGGCGGCCGGGCAGCTCGCGGCGTACGAGCGCCGGCACAGCGGCCTCGACCCGTCCGCCGCCAAGGTGATGGAGGACGCGGCGCTGCGCGCCCGCATCGCCACCCCGGTCGAGCGGCAGGACGTCGAGAACGACCTCACCCGGGCGATCCGCGCCGCGCTGGGCGCGGGTGTCCTGCGCGGCGGCCGCTCCGAGCAGCTGCTCGACGACCTACGGGACGCGTCGAACAAGGTCGACCTGTCACGCCAGTTCTACAACGACGCGGTGCGGGACAACGAGGGTCTGCGCCGCCGGCCCGTCCAGCGGACGATGTGCCGGTTCCGGCGCGACCCCTACCGCTCCTACTTCGAGATCGCCGACGCCGCGATCCGCGGCAGCGACCGGCCGGCCAGCCCCGAGCGGCGGGTGTCCGACCTCCCGGCATGACTACCGGAAACTGGGACGCTACCGACCGCGTCCGGTCGATGGCTTACGGTAGGTCCCCGACGCCATGTCTCGAGGAGCCCGCACCTTGCCGTTCCGGTCCCGCGCAGCCGTCACGCTCGCCGTCGTGCTGTCGCTGGTCGCGGCATCGGCCTGCACCACACCCGACAAGAAGGCCGCGCCGGCGACGCCAGCCGCTACGAGCGCGACGCCGACCCCCACTCCGACACCTACACCTACGCCCGCCCCGAAGCCGAAGCCCAAGCCGGCTGCGAAGCCCAAGCCGAAGCCCAAGCCCAAGCCGGTCTACTTCCACCCGCTGGTCGGCGGCAAGACCAAGGCCGGCGAGGTGGTCGCGGTCAAGATCGACAACACCGGCGGCTCCAACCCGCAGTCCCAGCTTGGTCAGGCGGATGTGATCTACCAGGAGCTGGTCGAGGCGGGGCTGACGCGGCTGATGGCCATCTACTCGACGAACCGTCCCACCGACGTCGGCCCCGTCCGGAGCGCACGGGAGAGCGACATCGAGATCCTCCGGCCGTTCGGCAAGGTCATCCTCGCCTACTCCGGTGCGCAGCGCGGCGTGCTGCGCAAGGTACGCAGGGCCAACCTCGTCAACGGCCGCATCGACGACGCGGGTGCGGCGTTCCACCTCTCCCGCCACCGCCGCCGGCCGTACAGCACGTTCGTCAGCGTGCGCCGGCTCACGCAGATCCGGAAGGGCGCCAAGGCGCGGGACGTCGGTCTGCGCTTCGGCCGGCTCGGTGGCGCGAAGATCAAGAAGGCGTCGGTCGCGCGCGCCCGGTGGTCCGCCTCGACGCGCAACGAGTTCCGGTGGGACGGCAGGCGCTGGCGGGTCTCGCGCAACGGGACCGCGCAGCTCCGTGTCGACAACGTCCTGATCCAGCGCGTCCGGACCGAGCGGTCGCCGTACCACGACGTCAACGGCTCCAACTCGCCGCGGACGATCGTGAGCGGCAAGGGGACCGGCGTGCTGCTGCGCGACGGCCGGCAGATACCGCTCAGGTGGTCGCGGCGGACTCGGGGCGCCCGGACCCTGTACGTCGACGCCAAGGGCAGGCGGGTCCTTCTCAAGCCGGGGACGACGTACATCGCGCTGGTGCCGCGCAAGGGCGCCGTCTCCGTGCGCTGAGCCGCTGCTACCCGTTCGCCTGCGGCCGCGGCGCCGCCGTACGATGGTCCGGCCGGCTAGGCGCCGGCCGTCCTCAACGCCCGAGCAGCAGAAGAAGAAGGTCCCACCGTGTCGTCAACCGCCTCCGAGCCCACAGCGACCACGGGCACCGCGCGCGTGAAGCGCGGCATGGCAGAGATGCTCAAGGGCGGCGTCATCATGGACGTCGTCACCCCTGAGCAGGCCAAGATCGCCGAGGACGCCGGCGCGGTCGCGGTCATGGCGCTCGAGCGGGTGCCCGCCGACATCCGTCGCGACGGCGGCGTGGCCCGGATGAGCGACCCCGACATGGTCGACGGGATCATCGAGGCGGTCTCCATCCCGGTGATGGCCAAGGCGCGCATCGGGCACTTCGTCGAGGCGCAGGTGCTTCAGTCGATCGGCGTCGACTACGTCGACGAGTCCGAGGTGCTCACGCCGGCCGACGAGGCCCACCACATCGACAAGTGGAACTTCACGGTTCCCTTCGTCTGCGGCGCGACCAACCTCGGCGAGGCGCTCCGTCGGATCGCCGAGGGCGCGGCGATGATCCGGTCCAAGGGCGAGGCCGGCACCGGCAACGTCGTCGAGGCCACCCGCCACATGCGGCAGATCAAGGCCGACATCAAGCGGCTGTCGGTGTGCGACGAGGCCGAGCTGTACGCCGCGGCCAAGGAGCTGCGCGCGCCGTACGAGCTGGTCCGCGAGATCGCGGAGACCGGCAAGCTGCCCGTCGTGCTCTTCACCGCCGGTGGCATCGCGACGCCGGCCGACGCCGCGATGATGATGCAGCTCGGCGCCGAGGGCGTCTTCGTGGGCTCGGGCATCTTCAAGTCCGGCGACCCGATGGCGCGGGCCAAGGCCATCGTCGAGGCGACGACGTTCTGCAACGACCCCGACGTGATCGCCAAGGTCTCCCGCGGCCTCGGCGAGGCGATGGTCGGGATCAACCTCGACACCCTGCCCGCCGAGCAGCGGCTGGCGACGCGCGGCTGGTGACGGTGCGCCCCCCGAGGATCGGGGTACTGGCGCTGCAGGGCGACGTCCGGGAGCACGCGCGGATGCTCGCCTCGGTCGGCGCCGAGCCGGTGGAGGTACGCCGGCAGTCCGAGCTCGAGTCGGTCGACGGCCTGGTCATCCCCGGCGGCGAGTCGACGACGATCGCCAAGCTGGCCGCGACGTTCGGGCTGCTCGGGCCGCTGCAGCAGGCGGTGGCCGAGGGCATGCCGGCGTACGGGTCATGCGCCGGGATGATCCTGCTCGCAAGCGAGGTTCTCGACGGCCGGCCCGACCAGGAGGTCGTCGGCGGCCTCGACATCACCGTGCGGCGCAACGCCTTCGGCCGCCAGGTCGACTCGTTCGAGGCCGACCTCGACGTGACGGGGCTCGACGGCGGCCCGCTGCACGCGGTGTTCATCCGCGCGCCGTGGGTCGAGCGGGCGGGGGAGGAGGTCGAGGTGCTCGCCCGCAGCGCCGGTAGGATCGTCGCCGTACGCCAGGGCCCGCTGCTGGCCACGGCGTTCCACCCGGAGCTCACCGACGACAACCGCGTCCATGGGCTCTTCGCAGACATCGTCCGCGCGGCCGCCTGGCGCGCCGGGCAGCAGGACAAGGAGACAGCGTGAGCGGCCATTCCAAGTGGGCGACGACCAAGCACAAGAAGGCCGTCGTCGACGCCCGGCGCGGCAAGCTCTTCGCCAAGCTCGTCAAGAACGTCGAGGTCGCCGCGCGGACCGGCGGTGGCGACCCGGCCGGCAATCCCACGCTCGCCGACGCGATCGCCAAGGCCAAGGGCAACTCCGTGCCCAACGACAACATCGACCGCGCGGTCAAGCGCGGGTCCGGCGAGCTGGCCGGCGGCGCGCAGTACGAGGCGATCACCTACGAGGGCTACGGCCCCGGCGGCGTGGCCATCCTGATCGAGTGCCTGACCGACAACCGCAACCGCGCGGCGACAGAGGTGCGGACGGCCATGTCGCGCAACGGCGGCGCGATGGCCGACCCAGGCTCGGTCGCCTACATGTTCAACCGCAAGGGCGTCTGCCTGGTGCCCAAGGGCGACCTGGCCGAGGACGACGTGCTGATGGCCGTCCTCGACGCCGGCGCGGAGGAGGTCAACGACCTCGGCGACACCTTCGAGGTGATCTCCGAGGCGACCGACCTGCACGCCGTACGCCTAGCGCTCACTGCCGCGGGCATGACGACCGAGTCGGCCGACGTCGCGTGGCTGCCGACGGTCACTGTCGCGATCGAGGCGGAGGACGTCGCAAAGAGGGAGCTGCGCCTGGTCGACGCGCTCGAGGACTCCGACGACGTCCAGGACGTCTGGGCCAACTTCGACATCAGCGACGACGTGCTGGAGAGCGCGACCGCGTGACGACCGCTCCCGGCGTGTCGGAACGCCGCACGCCCGGCCGC
>DASQMY010000215.1:0-4454 GCA_035645255.1 Mycobacteriales bacterium | reverse complement strand
CTCGGACGAGCCACCGTTCTGACCCGCGCCTGCTTCCCCCATCAACCCCGCATAAGGACCCACTCATGGCGAAGGCACCGATCCGCAAGCCGAAGAAGAAGGTTTGCGTGTTCTGCAAGGAGAAGATGACGTCGGTGGACTACAAGGACACCGGCCTGCTGCGGAAGTTCATCTCCGACCGTGGCAAGATCCGGGCCCGTCGGGTCACCGGCAACTGCAGCCAGCACCAGCGCGACGTCGCCGTGGCGATCAAGAACAGCCGCGAGATGGCGCTGCTGCCCTACACGAGCACAGCTCGCTAGGAGGCTGCTGACATGAAGCTCATCCTCACTCAGGACGTCGAGGGCCTCGGCGCCCCTGGCGACGTCGTCGAGGTCAAGGACGGCTACGGCCGCAACTACCTGGTGCCGCGCGGCTTCGGCATCGCCGCGACCAAGGGCGCGGAGAAGCACGTCGAGAGCCTCAAGCGCGCACGCGAGCTCCGCGAGGTGCGCAGCCTCGGCGACGCCAAGGACCTGGTGGCGCAGCTGAAGGCGCTCGACGTCCGGCTGCCGTCTCGGGCGGGCGAGGGCGGCCGGCTGTTCGGCTCGGTCACCGCGGCCGACATCGCGAGCGCGGTGAAGTCCGCAGGGGGGCCGACGCTCGACAAGCGCAAGATCGCCATCGCGGCACCCATCAAGACGCTCGGCTCGCACCAGGTGACCGTCAAGATCCACCCCGAGCTGGACGCGACGATCGTCGTCGAGGTCGTCGCCGCGACCTAGCCTGCCCGGGCGCGGTCAGCACCCGCACCCCGAGCGGCCCCGCCCCAGCGATGTAGGCGGGGCCGTCGTCGTACGGTCAGCCGGCGTATCGGGGGTCGGCGGTCGAGCACCCCGACGGGCGACCGCCGGCCCGCACCTGGCGCGGCGGTACGGTGTCCTGGCCCAGCCCGCGACGCGGCGGGCTCCGACACAGATGCGGCAGGCACTTGCGGCTCCTCGTCACCGGCGCTGCCGGCTTCATCGGTTCGCACTACGTCCGGACGCTGCTCGGCGCCGACGGTGCGGCCGGCTGGTCGGCGGCCTCCGGCGTGCCGGAGGTCACCGTGCTCGACAAGCTGACCTACGCCGGCAATCCCGCCAACCTCGCGCCGGTCGCTGACTCGCCGCACTACACGTTCGTGCACGGTGACATCGCCGACGCACGGCTCGTCGACGACGTCATCGGCGGTCACGACGCGGTGGTGCACTTCGCGGCGGAGACCCACGTCGACCGGTCGATCGGCGGGTCGGCCGAGTTCGTCGTCACCAACGTGCTCGGCACGCAGACGCTGCTCGATGCCGCGCTGCGCAGCGGCGTGGGCAAGTTCGTGCACGTCTCCACCGACGAGGTCTACGGCTCGATCGAGACCGGGTCGTGGCGCGAGGACCACCCGCTCGAGCCCAACTCGCCGTACTCCGCCTCAAAGGCGGGCAGCGACCTCATCGCGCGCGCCTACGCCCGCACACACGGGCTCGACGTGAGCATCACCCGCTGCTCCAACAACTACGGGCCCTACCAGTTCCCGGAGAAGGTCGTCCCGCTGTTCGTGACCAACCTGCTCGACGGCCACGACGTGCCGCTGTACGGCGACGGCCGCAACGTCCGCGACTGGCTGCACGTCGACGACCACTGCCGGGGGATCCAGCTCGTCCTCGAGGGCGGGCGGGCCGGCGAGACCTACAACATCGGCGGCGGCACGGAGCTGACCAACCGCGAGCTCACCGAGCGGCTGCTCGACGCCTGCGGCGCCGACTGGTCGCGGGTCCGGCCGGTCGAGGACCGCAAGGGTCACGACCGCCGCTACTCCGTCGACATCGCCAAGATCAGCGAGGAGCTCGGCTACCGGCCGCGGGTCGACTTCGCCGCCGGGCTGGCCGCCACCGTCGAGTGGTACCGCGACAACCGCGCGTGGTGGGAGCCGCTCAAGCACGCCTCGGCCCGGAGTCGATGACGGCCTGGGTCGTGACCGGCGCGGGCGGCATGCTCGGCACCGAGCTGGTCCACCTGCTGCGGGAGCGGACCGGCGCGCTCACCGGTGACTCGGTGCGGGCGCTCACTCGGGCCGAGCTCGACATCACCGACGCGGAGTCGGTGTCGGCCGCCGTCCGCGGCGCGGACGTCGTCGTCAACGCTGCCGCCTGGACCGACGTCGACGGGGCCGAGTCGGCGGAGGAGGCGGCCTTCGCCGTCAACGCGACGGGTCCCGCGCTGCTTGCGGCGGCGTGTGCCACCAGCGGCGCCCGGCTGGTCCACGTCTCGACCGACTACGTCTTCTCCGGCGACGCCGCCGAGCCGTACGCCGAGGACGCGCCGGTCGCGCCACGGTCGGCGTACGGGCGGAGCAAGGCCGCCGGCGAACAGGCGGTGCGGGCAGCGCACCCCGGCAGCTGGATCGTCCGGACGGCGTGGCTCTACGGCGCGCACGGGCCGAACTTCGTCCGGACGATGCTGCGGCTGCAGGCCGAGCGCGAGTCGCTCGACGTCGTCGACGACCAGCGGGGCCAGCCCACCTGGGCCCGCGACGTCGCGCAGCAGATCGTCGACCTGGTCGTCGCCGACGCGCCGCCGGCGACCTACCACGCGACGTCGAGCGGCGACACGACGTGGTTCGGCCTGACCCGCGAGATCTTCACCGGCGTCGGTGCCGACCCGGCGCGGGTCCACCCGACCACCACCGACCGGCTCCCGCGGCCGGCACCGCGGCCGGCGTACTCGGTGCTCGGGCATGCCGGCTGGCAGCGGGCGGGGCTCGTCCCGATCCGGGACTGGCGGGACGCGCTGTCCGAGGCGCTGCCGGCCCTCGTCGCCGCCGGGGACTAGCTGTCCGTGCGCAGCGCCGCGTAGAAGTCCAGGCAGGCCGCGTAGTCCGGCAGCAGGCCGGACTGGCGGGCGTCGTCGAGCGACGGCGCGGCCGCGTCCTTGTCGGACAGCACCGGCTCGCAGTCGACCGGCCAGTCGATTGCGAGCGCCGGGTCGAGCGGATGTACGGCGTGCTCGCGGCCGGGCGCGTAGGGCGCCGAGCACAGGTACGCCACGGTCGCGTCGTCGGTCAGCGCCATGAAGGCGTGCCCGAGGCCCTCGGCGACGTAGATCGCCCGGCGGTCCCGGTCGTCGAGCAGCACGCTGTCCCACTCGCCGAACGTCGGCGAGCCGACCCGGATGTCGACAGCGACGTCGAGCACCGCGCCGGCGAGGCAGGTGATGTACTTCGCCTGGCTCGGCGGGACGTCGGCGAAGTGCACGCCGCGCACCACGCCTCGGGCCGAGACGGAGCAGTTGGCCTGCGCGATCGCCAGCCGGTGGCCCAGCGCCTCCTCGAGCGCAGCCGCCTGGTAGTACTCGAGGAACGTCCCACGGCTGTCGGGGAGCTGCCGCGGCGTCACTTCGAACGCGCCGGCGACCGCCAGCTCCCTGATCTGCATCCGCCGAACCTAGCGCCGAGCGGCGAGCAGCCCGAGCAGGTAGGCGCCGTAGCCGCTCTTGTGCTGCACCTCGCCGAGCGCGTGCAGCGCCTCGTCGTCGATGAACCCCTCGCGCCAGGCCACCTCCTCGATGCAGCCGATCTTGAGCCCTTGCCGCTCCTCGACGACCCGGACGAACTCCGCCGCCTGCATCAACGACGTGAAGGTGCCGGTGTCCAGCCACGCCGTCCCGCGGTCGAGCACGGTCACCTGCAGCTCACCCTTCGCGAGATACGCCTGGTTGACGCCGGTGATCTCGAGCTCGCCGCGCGCGCTCGGCTCGAGGCCTCGGGCGATGTCGACCACGTCGCTGTCGTAGAAGTAGAGGCCCGGCACCGCATAGTTCGACTTCGGCTTCGCCGGTTTCTCCTCGATCGAGACGACAATGCCGGCGTCGCCGAACTCCACGACGCCGTAGGCCTCCGGGTTGGCGACGTGGTAGGCGAAGATCCGCCCGCCGACCGGGTCGGTGTTGTGCTTGAGCTGCCGGCCGAGGCCGACGCCGTAGAAGACGTTGTCGCCGAGGACCAGCGCAGCACTGTCACCATCGAGGAAGTCCGCCCCGATCACGAACGCCTGCGCCAGGCCCTCCGGTCGCGGCTGCACGGCATAGGACACCGAGATGCCGATGGCCGATCCGTCGCCGAGGAGTCGCTCGAACGCCGGCGCGTCCTCCGGCGTGGTGATGACGAGGACGTCGCGGATGCCGGCCGACATCAGCGTCGACAGCGGGTAGTAGATCATCGGCTTGTCGTAGACCGGCACAAGCTGCTTGCTGACGCCGAGGGTGATCGGGTGCAGTCGGGTGCCTGAGCCACCGGCCAGGATGATCCCTCGCATGCGCGTCAACCTATAGCGTCGCGGGCGTGAGCCTGCCCGATCGTGCCGGCCTGATCGACCGGCTGGCCGACCGGGCCGGTATTGGTGCTGCGGTCTGGGTCATCACCGCCTCGGCCCTGGCGGTGCCGC
>DASQMY010000214.1:0-2067 GCA_035645255.1 Mycobacteriales bacterium | reverse complement strand
GACGCGGCCGCCGCGGCCGGCGTGCCGGCGCGGCTTCTGCTCGTTGCCACGGACGCGGCGCTGTACGCCGCCAACACCGGCGCGCCGCTGGCCGCCGCCGGTGTCGAGGCGCTGTCGCACCTGCGCGCGTCGACGAAGTCGGCCGTGGCCGTCGGCCGGTTCGGCGTGGGGTTCAAGGCGGTGCTGGCCGTGACCGACGAGCCGGCCGTGATGTCGCGCGGCGGCGGCGTGCGCTGGTCGCTCGCCGAGTCGGCCGCGATCGTCCGGGCGGTACCGTCGCTGGCCGCCGAGCTCGACCGCCGCGGCGGCGCCGTACCGGTGATGCGGTTGCCGCTGCCCGCGGCGGCGGACGCGACGGTGACCGCGCTGCTCGACGAGGGCTACGACACCGTGGTCGTGCTGCCGTGGCGGGATGCGTCGGCCGCCGACGCCGGCGCGGCGCTGGTGGGCGGGCTCGACCCGACGCTGCCGCTGTTCCTGCCCGGGCTGGCGGCGGTGACGGTGCGCGGGCCGGACGACGAGTGGGCGCTGCGCGTCGAGTGGACCGGCGAGCACGCGCGGCTCGGCGACGACGACTGGTGGGTACGCCGGCGGTCCGGCGAGCTGCCCGCCGAACTGCTCGCGGACCGGCCGGTGGAGGAGCGGGAGCGGGCCACGTGGGACGTGACCTGGGCGGTCCGGCTGGCCGGCGGTGCGCCCGTTCCGCTGCTCAGCGCGGCTGTCGACGGGCTCTACCTGCGCGCCCCGCAGCCGACGGACGAGCCGATCAGCGTGCGGGCGCTGCTGTCGGCATCGGTGTCGCTGGACACCGCACGCCGGCGCGCGGTCGAGGGGCCGCTCACGACGTTCGTGCTGGCGCGGGCGGCCGAGGTGTTCGCCGACATGCTGGCGGCGGCGCCGCCGACCCCGGCGCTGCTCGACCTGGTGCCGACCGGGCTGCCGACCGGGTCGGTGGATGCGGTGCTCCGCGACGCGCTCGCCGACCGGCTCGCCGCCGCACCACTCTTCGCCTCCGCCGGCGACCCCGACCTGCGGCTGCGCGCAGCCGAAGCCGCCGTCGTCGACGCCGGCGCGGCGTCCGACCCGGTGACCGCGCTGCTCGCCCCGCACGTCCCGCAGCTCGTGCCGGCGGCGTACGGGACGCGGCACGGCGTGCTGGCCGCGCTCGGCGTACGCCGGCTGGCGACCTCGGATGTCGTCGACCTGCTGTCGTCGGTGGATCAGCCGCCGTCGTGGTGGGCCGGCTTGTACGCCGCCGTCGCGGGCGCGACGGACCGGGACGCGCTGCGGGCACTGCCGGTGCCGCTGGCCGATGGCCGGATGGCTGCCGGGCCGCGCGGGCTGCTGCTCACCGGTTCCGTCGACCTGTCTGCGTTGACCGCGGCCGGTCTGCCGGTGCGCGCGGTGCACCCGGAGGCCGCGGCAGGCGACGCCGCTGACGTGCTGCGCCTGCTGGGTGCGGTCGACGCCGACCCCGGGGCACTGCTCGACGAGCCGTCGCTGCGCGACGCGGTGGAGCACGGCGGGTTCGACGAGCACCTGGTTGCCGCCGTCCTGTCGTTGGCGGCCGCTGCGCCCGGTGCCGCGGCCAACCGGACCTGGCTCGGCCGGCTCGGGCTGGTCTACGACGAGACCGACGACTACGTCGTGACCGCCGACGAGCTGCTGCTGCCGGAGTGGGCGGGCGGGCGGCTCGCTGCGCTGGTCGCGCTTGCCCCGGACGGCGACTTCGAGCTGGTGCCCGACGAGCTGGTCGAGCGGTACGGCGCGGAGGCACTCGCCGCGGTCGGCGTGCTGCGCACCTTCGGCGTCCACCGCGAGGAGGACGTGCCCGCCGACTCCGACCATGCGGAGACCCCGATCGACGGGTTGACCGAGTGGCTCGACGATCTGGACGACGACGCCGGGGCGGCGCCGCCCCGGGCGGCGGTCGTCACCGAGCTCGTCGCCGTACGCGACCTCGAGCAGGTCAGGCCGGACGCCTGGGGCGCGGCGCTCGCGGAGCTCGCGTCCCCGGAGCTGCGCAGCGCGGTCGTCGACCCGGTGCGGCTGCTGCGCGAGGACGGC
>DASQMY010000213.1:0-4361 GCA_035645255.1 Mycobacteriales bacterium | reverse complement strand
CATCACGCTCGCGTCGATGATCGAGCGGGAGACCAGGATCAAGGCGGAGCGCCCCAAGGTGTCCCGGGTCATCCACAACCGGCTCGACGCCGGCACCAGACTGCAGATCGACGCCACGATCCAGTACCTGCTCCCCAAACCCAAGAAGTCGTTGTCCGCGGCCGACCTCAAGATCGAGTCGCCGTACAACACCTACCTGCACAAGGGCCTGCCGCCGGGGCCGATCGCCAGCCCGGGCCGCGCGTCCATCGAGGCGGCGCTGGCGCCGGCCGACGGGCCGTGGCTCTACTACGTGGTGACCGATGCCAAAACCGGCAAGCACACGTTCACCGCGAGCTACGAGGAGTTCGTCGACCTCAAGAACAAGGCCAAGCAGGACGCCGGCGGGTGACCGCTCGGGCTCCGTGGGCGGCGGTGCTGGGCTCGCCGGTCGCCCACTCGCTCTCGCCGGTGCTCCACCGGGCCGCCTACGCCGAGCTGGGCATCGACTGGGACTACACCTCCATCGAGTGCGCCGAGAGCGGGCTCGTCGACCTGCTCGCCTCGGTACGCCGGGACGCCGCCTGGCGGGGCTTCTCCCTGACGATGCCGCTCAAGCTCGCCGCGCTCGAGCTGGTCGACCGGCCGACCCGCCGCGCCGCCGCGGTCGGTGCCGTCAACACCGTCCTCCCCGACGGCGACGACCTGCTCGGTGACAACACCGACCTGCCGGGCGTGGTGTCGACGCTGCGCGAGCTCGGCGTCGGCGCGCCGCGCCGACCCGTCCTGCTCGGCGCCGGCGGCACCGCACGCGCCGCGGTCGGTGCGCTGGCCGAGCTCGGCGCGACCGAGGCCGTCGTCGTCGTCCGGGCCGCCGGCCGCGCCGGTCCACTGGTCGACCTCGCGGCCGTGCTGGGCCTGACTCTCGTCACCGCGGAGTGGTCCGCAGCCGCGGCGGCCGTCGCGGCGGCCGACGTCGTCGTCGCGACGACACCCGCTGGAGCGACCGACGCCCTTGCGGCGACCGGCTGGCCGGCCGCCGTACCGCTGCTCGAGGTGCTCTACGACCCGTGGCCGACGGGCCTCGCCGCGGCGGCTCGGCGCGCCGCGGCTCCGGTGGCCGGCGGGCTCGCGCTGCTGGTGCACCAGGCGGCGGTCCAAGTCCAGCTCATGTCCGGAAAGTCCGCGCCGATACACGCAATGCGGGTCGCCGGAGAGCGCGCGCTCGCGGCGCGGACGGGTCGACACAGCGGCTAGCCCAATCGGGCGATTCAAGCCGCCGGGCATCGCGTCCGATGCTCGTACTGAGCTTGCAGACAGCTGCCATTGAAGGGTGCACCATGGGTGAGATGAGCCGGGGCGGTCGCTTGGACCGGGCAATGGCGGAGCTGCTCCAGCAGACGCCGGAGATCGAGGCGGCCGCGGTCGTCTCCTTCGACGGCCTGCCGATGGCCTCCGCGCTGCCGGAGAGCATGGACGAGGACCGCGTCGCCGCCATGAGCGCGGCGCTGCTGTCGCTCGGTGAGCGGGCGGCCAGCGGCCTCGGCCGAGGCGACCTCTCGCAGGTCTTCATCGAGGGCGACGAGGGCACGGTGTTCCTGGTCAGCTGCGGCGGTGAGGCCGTGCTCGTCGCGGTGGCCGCCAAGGGCGCGAAGACCGGTCTGATGCTGTACGAGGTGAAGCGCACCGCCGCCGTCATCGGCCGCTCGCTCGCCGCGGAGTACGCCGAGTACGAGGCCGAGGCGGCCGCCGCGGCGGCGCTCGTGCCGGAGCAGCCGGCCTGGCCGGCTGCGGAGCCGACGGCTCCCGCGGTAGCCGCCCCCGCGACGCCGACACCCGCGTCGTACATCGGCGCGGCGGTGCAGGCGCAGCAGGAGTGGTACCCGGAGGCGCTGCCCGAGGGCGCGCTCCCCGCACAGCCGAACTTCCCCGTGCCTCCGACGTACGTCCCTTACGGGTCGCCCGCTCAGGAGAGCAACAGCCACGGCACGTCCTGGTCCTGACGGAACTCCTACCCAGCCACGGAGCGCCGCCATGACACTCGAAGGCTCGCTAGACGCCTTTAGCCTCCCTGACATCTTCCAGCTGCTGTCGTTCACGAAGAAGTCCGGAGCGCTGCACATCCAGTCGCCGTCGACCGCCGGTGTCGTGTTCTTCGCGACCGGCTCGGTCACCGGTGGCACGTCCGACACCGGTCGCCAGGCTCTCGGCCGCCGGGTGGTCGGCAAGGGTCTGGTCTCCGACGAGACGCTCGCCGCCGCCGTCGCGATGGTCCGCGAGGACGCCGCACTCGGCCTAGCCCGCGCACTGCGCGATTCGGGTGCTGCGGAGGAGGGCGTGCTGCACGAGATCGCCATCGAGCAGGCCACCGACGCGGTCTTCGACCTGCTGCGCTGGAGCAGCGGCGACTTCGCGTTCCAGTCGGAGGAGCACAACCCGGACGACCTCGGGATCTCGCTCGCCGTCGAGGACGTCATCGCGGAGGGCCGCCGTCGGCTCGAGACGTGGGAGGCGCTCAGCCGCGTCGTCCCGGCACCGGACATGGTGCTGAGCCTGCCGATCGCCACGATCGCCGCGGAGACCGTGGTGTCGGCCGAGGAGTGGACCCTGCTGTCGCTCGTCGACGGGCACCGCTCGGTGGCCGACCTGGTCGACCTGACCGGCCGCGGCGAGTTCGCCATCGTCAGCACCGTGGTGTCGCTCGTCGAGCGCGGCCTGGTCGCCGTACGCGCAGCCGAGGCCGACGACGTCGAGGGGGTCGCCGCGCTGCTGCGCCGGCAGAGCCAGCTGGCCGAGCTCGAGGGCCGGGCGCCGCGGCGGGAGTCGGCCGGATCAGCGGCCGCCCGCCGGCTGGCCGCCGAGCCGGCGCCCGCACCCGCAGCCGAGGAGCCGGCCACCGTCGGCGAACGCCGGGCACCGGACAAGCCGTTCCAGGCGCCGCAGCGGTCGCCGATCAGCACCAACGCGGCGCACGCTCCCGAGCCGCGGTCCGCCGCCGTCGCACAGGGCGCCGTACCGCAGGTCGTGCCGACGCGGCCCGACTCGATCCTGGCCCGGAAGCCCGACTTCCCAGAACGTCCGATCCCTGGGGTACGCCAGCCGTCCGCCGGCGTACCACGCACGATTGGCGCGACTGCCGTCGCGGCCGCCACCCAACCCGCCTCGGTGCCCAGCGCCGGCGCACTCATCGAACGAGACCCAAGCGTGAACAAGAGCCTGCTGCTTCGTCTCATCGCCGGCGTAAGGGGGCTGTGACCGATGCCACCACGCAAGAAGCAACACGGCCAGGCCGTCAAGATCGTCGTGACGGGCCCGTTCGCCGCCGGCAAGACCACGCTGATCCGCACGATCAGCGAGATCACCGTGCTGTCGACGGAGAAGGGGATCACCGACGAGACGAAGTCGCGCAAGAGCGACACCACCGTCGCGATGGACTTCGGCCGCATCACGATCGACCGCGACCTCGTGCTCTACCTGTTCGGCACGCCCGGCCAGGAGCGGTTCGACTTCATGTGGGAGATCCTCGGCGAGGGCATGCTGGGCTACATCCTGCTGTGCGACGCGACCCGTGAGGACTCGCTCGCCGAGGCGCGCAACATCCTCGACGCGTTCCGCAAGATGGCGCGGGTGCCGTTCGTCGTCGGCATGAACCGGTCGCAGGGGATCGACCCGGCCGAGGAGGCCGTCGTCCGCGACCGGCTCGCCCTCGACCCGGACGTGCCCGTCGTACCGTGTGACGCGACCGACCGCGAGAGCGTCAAGAGCGTCCTGCTCGCCCTCCTCTACTCGGTGGTCGACACCGTCGACGCGCAGCAGCCGGCCCGGGCCTAGCCCCGTGGGCTGGTTCAAGCGCGACGGAGGGCGGCGCACCGGCCGGCACGGCTACGGCGTACCCGACGCCACGGCGCGGCGGCTGGCCGGCGGCGGCGCGCTGACCGCCGTGCTCGACCTGCCCGCAGTGGCAGCCGACGCCGTGCCGCCCGCCAGGCTCCCCGACGACCGCACGATGGAGCAGATCGGCGGCAAGGTCGCCGACGTCCTCTGGTCGTACTACGCGCCGCAGGGCGCGCCTGGTACGCCGGTCGCGACCACCGCCGCTGTCGCGCCCGCGTACGACGACAACTACGACGACGCCTACGACGCGGCGGTCTTCGCCCCCGGGTCGCAGGTCGAGCCGGCGCCGCAGGCACCCGTACCTCCGGTTGCGCCGCTTCCGTCGACGGCCGCCGCGCGGCCACCATTCCGGGTGTACGAGCGCCGGCGCCCGGCCGCCCAGCCGATCGCCGAGCCGGTGGTCCCGGAGCCGCGCGTCCCCGCTGCGCGGCGCGTCGTCCAGCTCGGGTTCGTCGACGGCTCGACCCTCGAGCTGCCCGGCGACGACC
>DASQMY010000212.1:0-2598 GCA_035645255.1 Mycobacteriales bacterium | reverse complement strand
GGGGAAGACCCACTCGTCGTACTGCGGCTTGATGTTGATCCGCTCGATGCCCTTGACCTTCTTCAGCCCGGCCATGTCGATCTCGTTGTCGAAGTGACCGATGTTGCCGACGATCGCCTTGTCCTTCATCCGCGCCATGTGATCGGCGGTGATGATGTCCTTGTTGCCGGTCGCGGTGATGAAGAGGTCAGCGGTCTCCAGGACCGACTCGAGCGTGGTGACCTGGTAGCCCTCCATCGCCGCCTGCAGCGCGCAGATCGGGTCGATCTCGGTGATGATCACGCGCGCACCCTGCCCACGCAGCGACTGGGCGCAGCCCTTGCCGACGTCGCCGTAGCCGCAGACGACGGCGACCTTGCCGGAGAGCATGACGTCGGACGCGCGCATGATGCCGTCGGTCAGCGAGTGGCGGCAGCCGTACAGGTTGTCGAACTTGCTCTTGGTGACCGAGTCGTTGACGTTGATCGCCGGGAACAGCAGCGTGCCGGCGCGCTGCATCTCGTAGAGCCGGTGCACGCCGGTCGTCGTCTCCTCGGAAACGCCGCGGATCGCGTCGGCGACGCGGGTCCACCGCTCGGGGTCCTTGGCGATCGTGGTGCGCAGCGTCTCGAGGATGATGCCCCACTCCTCGGGGTCACTGTCCTCGTCGAAGCTCGGCACCGCGCCGGCGACGGAGTACTCCTTGCCCTTGTGCACGAGCAGCGTCGCGTCGCCGCCGTCGTCGAGGATCAGGTTGGGGCCGCTGCCGTCCGGCCACATCAGCGCCTGCTCGGTGCACCACCAGTACTCCTCGAGCGTCTCGCCCTTCCAGGCGAACACCGGCACGCCGGCCGGCGACTCGACCGAGCCGGTCGGACCGACTGCGACAGCGGCCGCGGCGTGGTCCTGCGTCGAGAAGATGTTGCACGACACCCAGCGGACGTCGGCGCCGAGCGCGGTCAGGGTCTCGATGAGCACAGCGGTCTGCACGGTCATGTGCAGCGAGCCCATGATCTTCGCGCCGCGCAGCGGGTGCTGCCCGTCGTACTCCGCGCGCAGGGACATCAGGCCGGGCATCTCCTGCTCGGCGAGCCGGATCTCCTTGCGGCCGAACTCGGCCAGCGACAGGTCGCGGACCATGAACGCCGGACGCTCGTCCGAGGTGAGGTCGAGCGGCTTGTCGACGAGGGTCGTCATGACAGTGGTGTCCCTTCGGTGGTGTCGTGCAGAGCGGTTGCAGAGGCTTCGGTACGGCGCGCGGTCGCCGCGAACAGCGGCGGTCCGGCGACCCGCGGGTCGACCGGGAGATCGACGCAGCGGACAGCGGTGAGGCCGGCCTCGGCCAGCCAGTCGGCGAGCTGGGCGGGGGCGAAGCCGAGCCACACGTGACCCATCCGCTCCCGGTAGTCGGCCCGGTCGTGCGGGGTCATGTCGACGACGAGCAGTCGCCCGCCGGGTCGCAGCGCGCGCGCCGCCTCGGCGAGCGCGACTGCCGGGTCGGCGACGTAGTGCAGGACGAGGAAGAGCACCGCGGCGTCGAGATCACTGTCGGCGATGGGCAGCGCCTGGAGGTCGCCCTCGCGCAGGTCGACGTTGGCGACGTCGGCGAGCCGGTCCTTCGCCGCGGCGAGCATCTGCGTCGAGGCGTCGACGGCGACGACGCGCTCGACGTACGGGGCGAGCTGACCGGTCAGCGCGCCGGTCCCGCAGCCCAGGTCACCCACCGTCCACCGGTCGTCGAGCAGGCCGAGCAGCGCTACGTCGGCCGCGGAGCCGAACAGGTCGGCGCGGACGGCGTCCCACTCCCCTGCCGCGGTCGAGAAGAACTCGCGCGACCGGCGTACCCGGGCTGCCAGCACGCCGCGGACGCGCAGCGCGTCCGCCGCGGCCGGCAGGCTGTCGGTGAGCGAGCCGCTGACCGCGGCCCACAGCGCGCGGCCGCTCTCGTCGATCCCGGCGGACATCCGGTAGTGCCGGCTGGGCCCGTCGGCGCGGGACACGACCCAGCCCTCGTCGGCCAGCACCTTGAGGTGCCGGCTCACCGTCGACTGCGGCAGCTGGACGACCGCACACACCTCGGAGACCGACAGCTCGTGCTCCGCGAGCAGCAGCAGCAGTCGGCAGCGCGTGGGGTCGGCGAGCGCGCTCAGGCGGTCGAAGACGCTGGAGGGAGACATCGAATCCGTTCATCCGGATAACTACATATGACGGTACGGCGACCGCGCAGCCGTGTCAACGACCGCCGACGAGATCGTCGCCCGTCAGGATGATCAACCTGGCACTATCTCAAGATCTTCTGAGCACGAGTTGATCATGATCGTGCCGGCATGATCAACAACGCGATGACTGCCTCGGTCCCAGGGGCCGGGCACGACGGCGGCCGCGTAGTCTTCGAGGGCCCGCCCGCGGAGCTCGTCGAGGCCAGCGGCTCGCTGACGGGCCGGCATCTGAAGTCCTAGGTCGGCGGGTAGCCGACCCGATCGGAGGCACACGTGCTGCAGCCGGCCGCGCACGAGATGGCACCGGGTGTCTGGCGGATCCAGGCCGCGCCCTACGACTTCGTCAACGTCATGGCGTTCGTCGGCGACGACGGACAGGTGGCGCTCGTCGACTGCGGGT
>DASQMY010000211.1:0-4366 GCA_035645255.1 Mycobacteriales bacterium | reverse complement strand
CCTCGTAGGTCACGCCGGCGCGCGGACCGTCGTCGGAGGAGACGACGGTGCCGTCGGGGAGCGTGACCGGGGTGATCTCTCGCTCCCAGAAGCCGTCGGCGATCGCCTTCTCGGCGAGGTTCTGCGACCGCACGCCGAACTCGTCCTGCATCTCGCGCGAGACGCCCTTGATCTGCGCGACGTTCTCCGCCGTCTGGCCCATCGCGAGGTAGATGTCCGGGAGCCGGCCGTCGTCCCGGGGGTCTTGCCACGGCTCGGCACCCGCCTCGGCGCGCGACCTGCTGCGCGCCGTCGCCTCCGCGAACCGGGCGTTGGTCGTGTCCGGATGGGAGTCGCTGTTGCCGTTGACGTAGCGGCTGACCGTCTCGACGCCGGCGCTGACGAACACGTCACCCTCGCCGGCCTTGATCGCGTGGAACGCCATCCGCGTCGTCTGCAGCGAGCTGGCGCAGTAGCGGGTCAGCGTGGCAGCGGGCACGTCGTCCAGGCCGAGCAGCGTCGCGACCACCCGGGCCATGTTGAAGCCCTGCTCGCCGCCGGGGAGTCCGCAGCCGAGCAGGATGTCGTCGATCGAGTGCGGCTCGAGCGCCGGGACCTTGTCCAGCGCCGCCTGGACGATCGTCGCGGCGAGGTCGTCGGGCCGCACGTCCTTGAGCGACCCCTTGAACGCCCGGCCGATCGGCGACCTCGCGGTCGCGACGATGACGGCTTCGACCATGGCGGCGGCTCCTCGTCGAGCGTCGTGCTGGTGGGACCGCGAGCCTAGCCGCGCTCCGGCTGCCGGGCCGCAACCGCCTGGCGTACGGCGGGCAGCAGCGCGTCCGCCCACACCCGGTAGCCCGCGGCCGACGGGTGGAACTCGTCCGACGAGTGCAGGCGCTCGGGGTCGGCCCGGAACGCCGGCCCGGTGTCCGCAGCCAGGTCGACGACCAGCCCGCCGGCGCGGGTCGCCGCCTGCTCGCTGTGGGCCGCGACCTGCCGCGCCCGCCAGGCCACCAGGTCACGCAGCGGCCGCTTCAGCGCGGGCGGCGCGCCCATGTCGGGGGCGGTCGCGACGACGACGGCGATGCCGGCCGCACGGAGCCGGCGTACCGCGGCCTCGACGTCGCGGGCGACCGCGTCGAGCGGCGTCACGTGGGTCGCGTCGTTGGCGCCGATGATGATGACCGCGACGTCGGGCCGGTCACCCATCACCAGCGCGCGGCCCACCTGCGGGCTGAGGTCGCCGGCCCGCGAGCCGGACACCGCGACGCCGGACAGCCGCACCGAGAGGCGCTCGGTGGACAGCCGCATCGCGAGCTGGGCGCCGACCGTGTCCTGGGTGCGGCTGACGCCGACGCCGGCAGCGGTGGAGTCGCCGAGCAGGACCAGGCGGACCAGCGGGTCGGTTGCGTCGCCGAACTCCCCGGTGATCGGGGGTGCGGAGTCCGCGGTCAGGTAGGTGCGCCCCCGGGCGAGCAGGATCTCGGCACCGAGCACGGTCACGCCACCGAGCGCCGAGAGCGCGACGCCCGCACCGATCCGCACGATCGCTCTCCTCACGCCCGCGCCCACCTTCCCCTGACAACGGTAATCCCCGATGCGTGGGCGGCCACGCCGACGTGAGCCGATTGTCGTCGCGAGGTGTTCGCCGCCGGGTTGTGAACGGACGGGTGCAGCGGTCTGCGGGGCGCGCTACAGGTCAGGCGGCGGAGACCGTCGGATCCGGCCGGCGGACGAGCCGCCGGTACGCCGACGCGGCGGCCGGACCGGAGACGGCGAGGACCGCTCCGAGCGCCGCTAGCGCGGCGAACGGCAGGGCGAAGCCGGTGAGAGCGGTCCCCAGGTCAGTCGAGATCTCGAGGCGCTGCGCCGACCACGTCAGGTAGCCGGCAGCGGGGGAGGCGAGCACCGCCGCGGTCGCGACGACGCCGACGGCCCGGCCGGCACCGAGCCGGGTGGTCGCGAGCAGCCCGACAGCAAGCGGCACGAGCGCGAGTGCGACCGTCTGGGCGCTGCCCTGACCGTTGCCGTCGAGCACTGCGTAGCCGGTCGACGCAAGCACAGCCAGGCCGACCGGCAGGGCGAGCCGCCGGGCGACGTGCAGCGCGGGCAGCACGGCCCGCCGGTCGGAGCGCCGGGTGAGCAGCAGGTAGACGACCGCCGGTACGGCGACCACGAGCACGTCGACGACCGCGCCGAGGGCGCCAAGGCGGTAGACCGACCAGACGCTCGGCTCCTGTGCGCCGACCGCGGTGCCCGCCTGGACCCACGGGCCGGACCAGCCGTAGCCGATCGGCCGCAGCCACGTCACCGCGGGCTCGGTCAGCACGGGGTCGACGAAGAGCACCGCACCGAGTGCCCAGCTGCGCCGTCGGCCGGCCATGACGAACGCCAGCGCCAGCAACGACAGCGCGAGCAGCTGGATGGTGCCGCTCGCCACCAGCGGGCCCCAGAACGAGACGCCGTTGTCGGTCGCCGGCAGCGCCGCGCGGCCGACGCGGGCGATCGCGCGCAGCTCTACCGCGGCCGACTCCCGGCCATGTGCGGCGGCGAGCGCCGCCTGCAGCCCGGTCCACGGGCCCGCGCTCGCCAGCAGCACGCCGGCGGCGACGATCCCTGGCTTCGGTGCTGCGCGCATCGGTGGCTCCCGTCGGTCGGCGTGGATCAGAAGTCATCGACACGGCGGGGGTCGGTCTTGACCACGGGCGGGCGATGCGCGACGGCGGACCCGTCGCCGTACCGCGTCATGCGGGCGCGCCGGACCGCCGCAGTAGTGTTCGGGTACGCCGGGTCAGTGCCGACCGCGGCCGCCAGGGACGCCGTACGCGACCCGGCTGAGCACTTCGGAGGCCACCGTGCAGGTGCACGACTCGCTCGTCGGACTCGTCGGCGACACGCCCCTGGTACGGCTCAACCGCGTCACCACCGGTATCGCCGCGCCGGTCTACGCCAAGGTCGAGTACTTCAACCCCGGCGGGTCGGTGAAGGACCGGATCGCCCTCGGCATGGTGCTCGCCGGTGAGCAGTCCGGCGAGCTGCGACCCGGCGGCACGATCGTCGAGCCGACGTCGGGCAACACCGGTGTCGGGCTGGCCATCGTCGCCGCGCAGCGCGGCTACAAGTGCATCTTCACGATGCCGGACAAGATGAGTCAGGAGAAGGTCTCGCTGCTGCGCGCGTACGGCGCCGAGGTCTTCGTCTGCCCGACCGCCGTCGCCCCCGAGCACCCGGACTCCTACTACTCGGTCGCGAAGCGGCTGGCGGCCGAGACGCCCGGCGGCTGGAGTCCCAACCAGTACGCCAACCAGCAGAACCCCGAGGCGCACTACCGCTCGACGGGGCCAGAGATCTGGGCGCAGACCGACGGCCGGGTGACCCACTTCGTCACCGGCATCGGCACCGGCGGCACGATCAGCGGGACCGCGCGCTACCTCAAGGAGCGCAACCCGGGAGTCGTCGTCGTCGGTGCCGACCCGGAGGGCTCGGTCTACTCCGGCGGCACCGGCCGGCCCTACCTGGTCGAAGGCGTCGGCGAGGACTTCTGGCCGACGACCTACGACGCGACGCTGGTCGACCGAATCGAGGCGGTCAGCGACCGTGACTCGTTCATGATGACCCGCCGGATCGCGCGCGAGGAGGGCATGCTCGTCGGCGGCTCGTGCGGGCTCGCCGTCGTCGCCGCGCTACGGGTCGCCCGTGAGCTCGACGGTGACGCGCTCGTCGTCGTCCTGCTGCCGGACGGCGGCCGCGGCTACCTGTCGAAGATCTTCAACGACGACTGGATGGCCGACTACGGCTTCCTCGTCGACGACACGCAGCCGAGCGTCGGCGACGTGCTGCACCGCAAGGGCGAGGAGCTGCCCGAGATGGTCCACGTGCACCCGCACGAGACGGTCGGGTCGGCGATCTCGATCCTCCGCGAGTACGGCGTCTCGCAGATGCCGGTCGTCAAGGAGGAGCCCCCGGTCATGGCGGCCGAGGTCGTGGGCGCGGTCATCGAGCGCGACCTGCTCGACGCCGTGTACGCCGACCGCGCGGCGGTGGACGAGCCGGTGGAGCGCCACATGTCGAAGGCGCTCCCGATGGTCGGCGCGGGCGAGCCGGTCTCCGTGGTGATCGGCGCGCTGGAGACGGCCAGCGCGGCGTTGGTCCTTGACGACGGCAAGCCGGTCGGGCTGCTGACCCGCGCCGATCTGCTCGGCTACCTGGCGTCGCACTGAGATGTCCTCGGCTCTGGACCGCCTGCAGGCGTGGTACCTCGCGCAGTGCGACGACCAGTGGGAGCAGCACCACGTCGTGAAGATCGAGAGTCTCGACAACCCCGGCTGGCAGCTGCAGGTCGACCTGGGCGGCACGCGGTGGGCGGGGCGGGAGTTCGCGCCGG
>DASQMY010000210.1:0-11259 GCA_035645255.1 Mycobacteriales bacterium | reverse complement strand
CGATCTACTCGCCCGTCCTCAAGGTCACCTACAAGGTCGAGGCGACCCGCGTCGAGCAGATGACCAACTGGGACCGGCTGATCGTCGACGTCGAGACCAAGGCCTCCATGTCGCCGCGCGACGCGATCGCCTCCGCCGGCCGGACGCTGGTCGGGCTGTTCGGGCTGGCGCAGGAGCTCAACGCCGAGGCCGAGGGCATCGACATCGGCCCGTCGCCGGCCGAGGGCGCGCTCGCCGCCGACCTGGCGCTGCCGATCGAGGAGATGGACCTGACGGTCCGCTCGTACAACTGCCTCAAGCGCGAGGGCATCCACACGGTGGGCGAGCTGATCACCCGCAGCGAGGCGGACCTGCTCGACATCCGCAACTTAGGCGCGAAGTCGATCGACGAGGACAAGGGCAAGCTGCACTCCATGGGGCTGGCGCTCAAGGACTCCCCGCCCGGGTTCGACCCCGGAACGGCTGCCGGCAACTACGGCGGCGACGACTTCGACACGTACGAGACCGACCCGGCCTGAGCAGCGGCCGGCTGACGGCGCGCGCCTAGCGCGCGCCGTCGGCCGAACCCAAGGAGAAGAAGACGATGCCCACCCCCACCAAGGGACCCCGCCTCGGCGGCAGCCCCCAGCACCAGCGCCTCATGCTGGCCAACCTGGCGACTGCGCTGTTCGAGCACGGCCGGATCACCACGACGCACGCGAAGGCCAAGCGGCTGCGCCCGCTGGCCGAGAAGCTGATCACCTTCGGCAAGCGCGGCGACGTCCACGCCCGCCGGCAGGTGCTCAGCGTGCTCGGGACGCAGAGCCGGCACCAGAAGGACGTCGTCAAGACGCTCTTCGACGACATCGGCCCGCGCTACGCCGAGCGGGCAGGCGGCTACACCCGGATCACCAAGATCGGTCCGCGCAAGGGTGACAACGCGCCGATGGCGGTCATCGAGCTGGTCGAGGACGTGCCGGCCGCCAAGGCCGTCGTCTCCGAGGGCGAGCGCGCCCGCGGCACGCGGTTCGCGCCGCGGCGTCGCAGGGGCGGCACCGAGGCTGCGGTGGCTCCGGCGACCGTCGCGTCAGCCGCCGACTCCGGTGACGAGACCCTCGACGAGGGTGCGGCCGCCGAGGCCGACCTCGAGGCGACGGAGACCGGCGACGAGGTGACCGCGACCGGCGCCGACGCCGCCACGACCGACGAGGTCACCGACTCGGCGGCTGACGAGCCGGGCTCGGCCGACGCTGCCGACGACGCTGCTGGCGCCGACGCGGACGGCGCCGACGGTGCCGCCAACGACGAGGAGTTCGACGAGTCGGGCGCTGGCAACCAGGCCGAGTCGGCGGGCAAGACGTCGCAGGCCGAGGGTGACGACGACAAGCCCTGACGAGCTCATCCGGCTGCGGCTGGATGTCGCATACGACGGGACACCGTTCTCGGGGTGGGCACGTCAACCGGACCGATCGACAGTGCAGGGCGTCCTGGAGGACGCCCTGTCCGTCGTTTTCGGGGTGTCGCTGCCGCTGACCGTCGCCGGGCGGACCGACGCCGGCGTGCACGCGACCGGGCAGGTCTGCCACGCGGACATCGGCGCTCACGCGTGGGTAGCGGCCGACCCGGCTCGGGTGGTCCGCCGCGTCAACGGCTGCCTGCCGCCGTCGGTGCGGCTGCTCTCCGCCCGGCCCGTACCGTCGGCGTTCGATGCGCGGTTCTCCGCGCTGTCCCGGCGCTACGTCTACCGGGTGAGCGATGCGGCGTACGGCGGGCTGCCGCTGCGCCGCGCCGACACGGTGTGGCACCCGCGGCCGCTCGCGCTGCGGCGGATGCAGTCGGCGTCGCGGCTGCTCGTCGGGGAGCACGACTTCGCGGCGTTCTGCCGGCGGCGCGAGGGCGCGACGACGATCCGCACGCTTCGCCGGCTGGCCTGGTCGAAGACTCCGGACGGTGTCTTCGCCGCCACGGTCGAGGCGGACGCGTTCTGTCACCAGATGGTCCGCAGCCTCGTCGGCGTACTGCTGGCTGTGGGGGACGGCCGCAAGCCGCCGGAGTGGGCGGGGGACGTGCTGGCGAGCCGCGACCGGCAGCGCGCCGCGGCCGTCGCGCCGGCGCACGGGCTGACGCTCGTCGAGGTCCGCTACCCTGCCGACAGCCGGCTCGCCGCGCGTGCGGCGCAGACCCGCCGCCGGCGCGACGAGGCGGACGGCTGACCGTCAGCTCGACGCGCGCGCCGCCGCCGCCGCGTAGGCGCCTGGCGGCATCCCGACGACCTGGGCGAAGTCGCGGCTGAAGTGCGACTGGTCGTACCACCCGAGCTCGGCGGCGAGGACGGCGAGGTCCGGCGCGCGGCCCTCGTCGATGAGCCGCGCGGCGTCGAGGAGGCGATAGCGCTGCAGCACCCACTTGGGTCCCACTCCGACGTAGCGGCGGAAGAGCCGCTGCAGTGTGCGCGACCCGACACCGCAGTGCTCGGCGACCTGCTCGACCGACGTCAGTCGACGGTCGGCCACCATCGCCGTGATCGATGACAGCAGCTGCTCGTACCGGGGGTCGATCTCGGGCCGCCGCTCGAGCAGCAACGCGTCCGCGACCGCGACCCGGTCGGTGTCGTCGTCCGCGCTGAGGGTGTCTGCCTGGAAGCGGGCTGCCGCGTCGCCGAAGACGTCTGCCAGCCGGACGACCCGATCCGTCAGGTCGGCCGGGTCCAGGCCGGTGAAGGCGCTGAAGCCGCCCGGGCGGAACTTCACCCCGAAGACGCGACCTTCGCCCTGCAGCCCGACCGAGAAGCCGCGAGTGACCACACCGTGGACGAGCGCCGCGGGCATCGCGAAGCCGTGCCGCGGTCCGTGGCCGGACTCGATCGCAATGTTCACCGACGGGTGGGTCAGCACCGCCGCGTCGTACGACGTGCCCGCCGGCAGGTCCCACCGGACGGTCCAGTACCACTCGAGCCACGGGTCGAGTCCGAGGTCGGCGGCGGTTCGCCCGGTCGTGACATAGCGCTGCTGGACGGCCGGCTGCAGGATGCCGCCCGGCCGGCTGGTGGACGGCCGCGGCGATCCCTGCGCGGTGTCCCCGCGTGGTGTCGCGTTTGTGCAAGAGGTCACCGGTGGAGCCTAGGCACGATGACGGCATGGCAGACAACACAGCACTCAGAAACAGCACAGCAGCCGGCGTCGACCCCGTGCCGGCCGGCTACACGACGCTCACGCCGTTCTTCTGCTGCGTCGGGGCGGCACGCGCGATCGAGTTCTACACGCAGGTATTCGGAGCGACGGTCGTCAGCCGGAACGACCTTCCCGACGGGACCATCGCGCACTGCGAGCTGCAGCTCGCGGACGGCCGCATGCAGCTCAGCGACCCGATGCCGGCACACCACATGGTCGCGCCCTCCGGTGACGAGGACGTGAGCCGCTCCACCGTGGTCTACCTCCCGGACGTCGACGCCGTCTACGCCGCCGCGGTCGCGGCGGGCGCGAAGGGGTACGGCGACCCGGAGACGTTCGTCACCGGCGACCGGTACGCCGCGTTCCTCGACCCGTTCGGGCACCGGTGGGCCGTCATGACGCGGGTGCAGGACGTCGACCCGGACGAGGCGAAGCGCCGGGTCGACGAGTGGCTCGCGGACGAGGGCGCCTGACACCCGACGTGGCCTGCTGTAAGACAACGGGACCCGCCGGTGCTTCTCCGGACAGCGCGACTCGTCGGTCACGGAGTCCACGAGGAGGCCACGGTTGGTCATCGCCGAGTCCGGCGATCTGCACACGTCGTTCCACTTCTCGCTGTGCCATCGGGCCTCTGGCGAATCGCGCTGGGCTTGGGGGCGCCCGTCGGCTTCACCGGCTCGCTCGCCACCGAGTTCGAGGCACCGGGCTGGGTGACGCTCTACGTCGTCGTCCTCAGCGTCGTCACAGAGGGCTTGGCCCTGTCGATGCTCGGCCTGGTGTCGCCGTGGGGCGAGGTCTCGCCGAGGTGGGCTCCGTTCGTCGGAGGGAGGACGATCCCGCCGGCGGTGGTCGTGACCGTCGCCGCCCTCGGTGCGATCGCTGTCACCGCCTTCATGTCCTACTGCGCGTACGTCTGGAACGGTCCTGCGAACAACGGGAACCCCGAGGCGCCGCAGGGTCTCGCCGGTCTGGTCATGACCGCCTGCTACGCCCCGATGCTCGCCTGGGGACCGCTGCTCGCTGCTGTGACGTACGACTACTACCGCAGGCATCGCTGGTGACGGCCTCGTGTCCCAACGAGGGTTGGGCCGGCACTACGGCGGCGGGTCAGGCAGGGCGTCGAAGCGGTCGCCCCAGTCGACGTCACGGGCCGCCTTGTACGCCGCCCCTTGCCGCTTGCTGACAGTGACGTCCTGCAGGCCGTTGTCGCGCGTGCAGAGCCGCAGCCGGACGTGGCCGCTGCGGATCTGCGGGTGACGCAGCACCCGCGCGGCGGTCCGGCCGGCCGGGCGGGACGTCGCTGCGACGTACGAGAACTTCTCGTCCTCGTAGCCGAGCGTGGCGCCCTTGGCGCGGCGGTGGGCCGATGACCGGGTGAGCCGCGCGGCGACGTGGCACCAGTCGCCCGGTGTGTCGGCCATCGGGCAGCGCTCGTCGTGCGGGCATGGGGCGGCGATCGTGCGGCCGGCCTCGATCAGCTGTGCGCGTACCTCGTGGACGGTGGCGAACCCGGCCGGGGTCCCCGGCTCGACGACCACGACGGTTGGCGCCGCCGCGAGCAGCCGGTCGACGACGGCGTGCAGCGCGGACGGTGCCAGCTCACCCAGCGAGTAGCTCGCGGTCGCGAGGTCGGCCCCAGGAAGGGCATCGGGTCCGGTGAGGTCGGCGGCGATCCATTCGCCGTCGCGCAGCGCGGCGTACGGCGAGAGTGCCGCCAGGCTCCGGCCGACCGTCGCCATCGCGGGGTCCCGCTCGACGACGGTGGCGCTGGTGATCGTGTCGAATGCCTCGCCCGCCGCCCATGCCGCGGCGCCCGGCCCGCCGCCGACGTCGAGCAGGCTGGTCGGTGCGAACGTCGGGTCGCTCGCCTGCAGCTCGGCGAGCGCGGCCCGCACGGCGGCGTACGTCGCCGGCATCCGGTAGATCGCGTAGGCGGCCGCCTGGTCGGCCGTGAGTGGAACCGTGCGAGACAGGTCGGTGCCCGGCGTCCGGTAGCGCTGCTGCAACCGCTCCGCCTCGCGCGCGACCCGTCCGGGGTCAACGGTGTCGGCCAGCGCGTCGAGCGCGATGAGCAGCGCGGGCGGGGCGGCGTTCACCCGGTCAGGCTACGGCGCGGCTGACTTTGGTCGCTGGGACGGGGTGATCACCCACTCCAGCGACCAAAGTGCTCAGTCGGCGGGGGTGAGGTCCACAAGGACCAGGCCGGAGCGGGCCTTGGGGGTGAACCAGGTGCTCTTGCGCGGCATCTTCAGCCGCTCGAGGTTGACGGCCACGAACTCCTCGACGGTCACCGGCGCGATCGTGATGACCGCAGCGGCGGCGCCGCTCGCCAGGTCGGCTCGCAGCACGTCGACGCCGACCTCGCCGCCGACGTAGGCGATGTCCGGGGCGCCCGGGTCGAGGTCGAGGATGCCGCGGAAGACCCGCTGCTCGACGACGGTGTGGTCCATCCGGTCGACGACCGAGCCGTCGCGTTCCTTGGCGCGAAGCTCGAACGCGCGGCCATCGGCGAGGTGCAGCTCCACCGGGTCGCCCGGCTTGCTTGCCCGCGGCGGCTCGTCGGTCGGGCGCACGTCGAAGCCGGCCGGCTCGAGGCGGGCGACCAGCTCGTCGGCCAGCACAGGAAGCCGGCGCAACAGCCGGTTGTAGGGCTCGATCCGGACCGAGTGCTGGGTCGTGATGACCGCGAGGAAGCGGTCGATCCCGGCGGTCTGGGCGGCGAGGCTGCGGTGGTTGCCGTCGGCGACGACGAGGTCGGTGTCGTTGAGCAGCGCGAGGACCGCATTGCGCTCGGCGCCGTCGGGCATCAGCCACACCTCGTGCAGCAGACCATGCTCGTCGGTGTCCGAGCCGTACGCCGGACCCGCGGCGGCGACGTAGGCACGGACCGCCTCGTCCAGCCGGTCGGCCGTCGACGACGCGAGCAGCAGCACCGGGCTGACGATGTGCTGCAGCGCCTCGAGGTGGGCGGTCCGCTCGCGGACCTTCTCGATGAAGACGTCCTCGTTGCGGATCACCCGGCCGGGAGCGTCGGCCCGGTCGGAGATCTCGGCCGTTGCGACCATGGCGAAGACGCCGTGCGCGGCGGCGGACGGCCCCGTGATCCGGTAGGCGAGGAGCACGTCGCGCTGCTCGCCGTACGCGCCGGAGGTCTTGAGCCGCCGCAGGCTCTCCACCGCACCGGGCAGCGCGGCGGCGAACGACGTGCCGGCCGCGCGCTCGTCGCGGGTGCAGTGCGGCATGTCGACGGCCAGGATCGAGCCGGGGTTGGCCTCGATCAGCGCGGTGACCTCGTCGTAGCTGTTGAACTCGTCGTAGTTGGGCGCTCCGGTGCCGCCCGTCGACACCCACGCCAGGCTGATCGGGGTGACGGCGGGCGCGTGCTCGGGCATGTGCGTCCTCGGTGATCAGGCGGCGACGATCCGCGCGAGGCTACCGCTGGACACGCAGCGGCGCGCCGACCTGAACGGGGGGGTACCAGGGCGGCGCGCCATCCGAAGCGTACGACCGACCGGCTGGTCCCGCGACTCGAACGCCGCGTCGGTCCGGATCCCCGGCGCGCCTGTTTGGCCACCGTTGCCTGACTCAGCCCAGCAGATCGCGGACGATCGCGACGACGCTCGCGGTGAGAGCGGCGGCCAGGTAGGCGATGACGAGCCTGGTGTCGCGCAGCACGCACTTGCTCGTTCGCAGACCGGCCCGCCACGCGCTCACGTACGCCGCGAGACCGATCGCGCTCATCAGCGCTACCGCGACCGGCGCGCCGGCGGCCCACGCGATGAGCGCGATCGTCGTGAAGATGCAGTAGCGCAGCGGGTCGAAAGTCCGCTCGCCCGCCCGCTGGTCCTGCGTCGTCACCGCGCGGTCACCTCCACCGGTATCGGGCGGCGTACCGCCGAGGTCGACAGCCGCTGACGGGAGAGCTCCGGCCAGGCCTGCACTGCACAGAACGGGGCGCACTGGTCCTGGGTGTCACTGCGCGTCCCGACATGGACGCAGCACTGCAGCAGCCGTTCCTCGAGCATCGTGTCGATGTCCATGAACGGCTTGACCGTGACCCGGACGACGCGCTCGCCGAGCATCCGACGCAGCGCCGCCCGCCGGCCGGGCAGGCTCGCCGCCGCGACCTTGAGCAGGGCGCTGAGGCCGAGGTCGCACGACTCGCAGACCGTCCGGAACAGCTCGCCGACCGACGGGTGCGACAGCGACGACTGCTCGGACATCAGCCCGAGCAACGACTCGCGTACGGCGCGCCGCAGCTCGGCGGGCACCTCGCGGTCGGCGATCCGGTTGCTGACCAGGCCGAGGTGCTGCTTGAGCCGGTCGGCGCCGATCATCGACACCATCGAGCGCCACTCGCCCGAGTCGGTGCGCATCAGGTAGCCGACGCTGCAGCAGTGCGGGTGGGAGCACGGCAGCGCGGTCAGGTCGCGCCACGTCACCGCCCCGCCGGTCTGCGGACCGAGCCGGGCCAGCACACCCGTGTGGGTGAGGCGATCCGCGGGGTCGAGTTCAGCGGAGCGGCCCGACGCGAACTGCGGCTGGATCGACACGCCGCCGACGTACGGCGTGTCCAGTGCGTAGCGGACGACGTCGCCGATCTCGGTGTCGTTGACGCCGAGCGACACGGTCATGACGAGCGTGGTGAACACGCCCGCCGACGACAGGCGGTCGACGGCCCGCGCCTTGATCGTCCGCAGGTCGGCCGCGCGGTGCGTCCGGTGGGCCCGCTCCGAGAAGCCGTCGAACTGCAGGTAGACCTCGACGCGGTCGGCGAGCCGGCGCAGCGCGTCGACCAGTGCGTCGTCGCGCGCGATCCGGATGCCGTTGGTGTTGACCAGGATGCGCACGATGTCGCGGGCGGCGAGCGCGTCCAGCAGCTCGACGAACTCCGGGTGCAGCGTCGGCTCGCCGCCGCTGAGCATCAGGACGTCGAGGCGGCCGTTCTCCCGCGCGAGTCGCTGGTCGACGTTCGCCAGCACGTCTGCGATCGCGACGACGCCGTGCAGGTCCGGCGAGGAGTCGGCGAAGCAGGTGGGGCAGCGCAGGTTGCACGAGTCGGTGATGTCGGCGAGCAGGATGCAGGTGTGCTGGGTCTGCATCTCGCCCAGGCCCTGCAGATAGCCGCCCGGGACCGGGGCGAAGTTGCCTGCAGTGTCGGGCGTGTGCCGCTTGGTGGGCGCGGTCCACTGCTCGAGGTAGCCCATGATCTCGGCGCTCTCGTCGTACAGCGTGCTGATCCGGCCGTGGGCGGGGCAGCCGCGGACCAGCCACACGCGACCGGCGCGCTCGGCGAGATAGCCGGAGAGCCTCGGAACGTCGGCGAGCGCGCGGCCCGGCGACTCGCGGTGGCAGGCCGGGCAGAAGGCGTTGACGTAGCGCAGGACCCGCTCGTCGCGGAGCGGCATCCCGGGCTGACCGTTGGTCGACACGATCGGCTACAGCTGTGACAGCAGGAGGAAGCAGGCGCCGGCAGCGAGGACGAACGCGACCGCGTAGCCGAGTGCCCAGCCGATGGCGAAGCTCTTGTGGCCCCTCGACGCGGGCACCGCGATCGCGGCGATGTTGATGCCGAGGATCACCAGGCCGATCAGGCCGGACGCGCCGCCGCCGTCGCCGAGGGAGCTGCCCAGCGAGCCCAGCAGCACGAACAGCAGGATGTTGCCGAGGATGCAGGCAACGATCCCGAGGAAGAGCTCGCCGCCGCGGATGCCGCGGTCGCCGCCCTCCCACGCCGGTACGTTGCCGAACCCCGGCGGTCCGTAGCCCGGCTGGCCGGGCGGCTGCGCCCACGGCGACCGGACGGTCGGCGGCCCGCCGTACTGCGGGGGGTGTCCGTACGGACCGGGCTGACCCGGCTGTCCGTACGCACCGGGCGGACCGTAGGGGCCGGGCTGACCGGGCGGGGCGTACGGGTCGGGCGGACCGTACGGGCTCGGCGGCTGCGACGTGGGCGCGGCAGGTGAGTCCGGTGCGCTGCCCCACCTCGGCGGGTCACCGTACGGCGACGGCGTGGCGCCGGGCTCGTCCGCCGGCCCGCGGTCGTTGCCGTCCTCGGTCACTCGTCGACCTCCGTGGGGCGGGTACTGCTGTGGTGGCCGGGTCCGTGCGCTGCGGTGAAGACCCTATCGGTCGCAGCTCGGCCGGCCGGGTCCGCCGTACGGCGGTGGCGCGCGAAGTAGAGCGCCAGCAGCAGCGTCGCCGGCAGCAGGAGGAGCTGCGACCGGGTCAGCCCGGCCAGCACCTCGTCGTTGCCGCGCACGAACTCCACGGCGAACCGGAAGAGCGCGTAGCCGAGCAGGTAGACCTTGAGGAGGTCGCCGCCGTTGCTGCGCAGCCGCGGCCGCAGCCAGAGCAGCAGCCCGAACATCGCGGCGTGGAAGGCGATCTCGTAGAGGAACGAGGGGTGCATCGACTCGCCGGCCGCGCACGCCGGGCAGCGGGGGATGCGGGCCGCGGCCTCCGGCGAGACGTGGATGCCCCAGGGGAGCGTGGTCGCCGTGCCGGGCTCCTCGGTGAGGAAGCAGCCCCACCTGCCGATCGCCATACCCAGCGCGACACCGGGCGCGAACAGGTCGCCGGTGTGCTGGCGGTAGCCGACCAGCCGCTTGGTGACCAGCGCGCCGACGTACGCCCCCGCCAGCCCGCCGAGGATGCTGCGCCCGCCGCGGGCCCACACGCTGAACGGCGAGTCGCCGGTCAGGTCGGCGTACTGCCAGGCGGTCGACAACCGGGCGGCGATCGCGCCGGTGACCAGCGTGCCGGCGGCGATGATGCCGAGGTCCTCGGTCACCCGGCCCCGCCGGCGAGCCATCAGGAAGAACACGACGGTCGCCGCGAGCGTGCCCAGGCCGACGAAGAACCCGTGGGTCGGCACGTCGAGCCCGCCGACGCGGAACAGGACCGGGACCATGGCAGCACCCTAGGGCGTAGTCCGGGCTGCCGGCGTACTCCCCGCGTTGACCCTGTGGGGGGCGAATCGGTATCCTTCATGGTCGTTGTGCGCAGCGGGCTGCCCGCTGTCCGCAGCCGCCCAGTGCCAGTGCCTGACGGCGGCACGCCACCAGACGAAGTAGAAGAAGGTCGCACCGTGCGCACGTACAACCCGAAGCCGGCTGATGTGCAGCGTCAGTGGCACGTGATCGACGCCTCGGACATCGTCCTCGGTCGCCTCGCGAGCCAGACCGCCAAGCTGCTGCGCGGCAAGCACAAGCCGATCTACGCGCCGCACATGGACACCGGTGACTTCGTGATCATCGTCAACGCCGCCAAGGTCGCGCTGACCGGCAACAAGGCCGCGCAGAAGATGTACCGCCGCCACTCGGGCTACCCGGGCGGCCTCAAGGAGACCACCTACACCGAGCTGCTCGCGACCCGGCCGAAGCTGGCCGTCGAGCGCGCGATCAAGGGCATGCTGCCGCACAACACGCTCGGCCGGCAGATGCTCAGCAAGCTCAAGGTGTACGACGGCCCGACCCACCCGCACGAGGCGCAGAAGCCGGTGCCGTACGAGCTCACCCAGGTCGCGCAGTAGCGCGATCGGCGCCTACCCACCGCTTCGCCGCAAGCAGCCAAGGAGAGATCAAGTGCCCGAGACCGCAGGCTTGGTACGAGCCACCGGCCGTCGCAAGGAGGCCGTGGTCCGTGTGCGTCTGGTGCCCGGCACCGGGACGTGGAAGCTCAACGGCCGGACGCTCGACGACTACTTCCCGAGCAAGGTCCACCAGCAGCTCGTCAACGAGCCGTTCAAGACCGTCGAGAAGACCGAGCAGTGGGACGTCATCGCGACGCTCCGCGGCGGCGGCATCTCCGGCCAGGCCGGCGCGCTGCGCCTCGGCATCGCCCGCGCGCTGATCGAGTCCGAGATCGACGACCGCCCGGCGCTGAAGAAGGCCGGTTTCCTGACCCGCGACGCGCGGATCAAGGAGCGGAAGAAGTACGGCCTGAAGAAGGCCCGCAAGGCTCCTCAGTACTCAAAGCGCTAGTCCCGGCGCCCCGCCCGCATGGGACGGCTGTTCGGCACGGATGGCGTGCGCGGCTTGGCCAACAAGGACGTCACGGCTGAACTCGCGTTGTCGCTTTCGGTCGCCGCTGCGCACATCGTCGCCGA
>DASQMY010000209.1:0-6347 GCA_035645255.1 Mycobacteriales bacterium | reverse complement strand
GCTGGTCGCACCGCGGCACTACGCCTACAAGAGCATCAAGCACCTCGTCTCGATCGACTTCCGCGTGGCCGAGCCGCGGGTGCTGGCGAAGGAGCATCCGCGGGCCCGCGTCGCGCTCGAGGAGCGCCACCCACGGCTGCCGGCCGCCGTCGTCTGCGGGCCGTACCGGCTGCTCATCCCGCCGACCGCCTGCCTCGCCGAGCGCTCGCTGCGCCGGCACCAGGCGAGCGCCGCCGACTGATCGCCGCCGGGCTGCAACGATCGGTGCGTGTCCGGACATGAGGAGTCATGAGCCAGCGCGCCGACGGCCGGGACGAGCTGTTCCGCCGGATGTACGCCGACAACTTCGACCTCGTGCTCGGCTACGTACTGCGCCGGGTCCGCCACACCGAGGACGCCGCGGACGTGGTGGCGGAGACGTTCCTCGTCGCGTGGCGGCGCCTCAGCGACGTGCCGGACGGCGACGACGCGCGGCTGTGGCTCTACGGCGTGGCCCGCCGCACGCTGGCCAACCAGCGCCGCGGCGAGAGCCGGCGCACCGCGCTCGGCGAGCGGCTGCGGCACGACCTGGCCGGCGTCGCTCCCGATCCGGCCGACGACGTCGTCGCGGAGCAGACGCTGCGTACGGCGGTCGCGACGCTCCGCCCGGACGACCGCGAGGTCCTGCTGCTGTCCCTGTGGGAGGGGCTCGAGCCACGCGAGATCGCGGTCGTGCTGCAGTGCTCGGCGATCGCGGTGCGCACCAGGCTGTCCCGAGCCCGTGGCCGGCTGCGCGGCGCGCTCGGTAACGATCCGCCGCCCGACGGACATCTCCCCGGCAAGCACCCGCTACTCGCCCGTGAGGAGGGCCGATGACCGACTGGCCGAACCCGTTCCCGCACCAGGCTGTCTGCGATCTCCCGCTCTCGCACGCGCGAGTCGAGCTCCTGGAGGAGATCATGTCCACCCCCGTGCTCGACCAGGTCGACCGCGCCGCAGCCCCTCGGCGTACGCCGCCGCGCTGGCTCGCAGCGGCTGGAGCGGCGGCGGCCGTCGTCGCGACCGTCTCCATCCCGCTCGCGCTGGACGCCGTACACGAGCCGGCGGGCAGGCCCGGCTCACCCGCGGCGAGCGGCGGCGTCGCTGCCGACGCCCGGCGGGCCGTCCTCGACCAGCCCGGCTGGACCGTCGAGCACGTGAGCGAGACGGCCGACGACGGCCAGATCGAGTACGCGTCGGGCGGCCGCCGCCTGTCGATCATGTGGCGGACGGGCGCGCTCTACCAGACGTTCGCGCTCGACCGCCAAGCGATCGGCCCGTCGAAGGCTGTCGAGCTGCTCGGCCTGCCGTCCCGGCAGTGGGCATACGACGCCAGCGACCACACCACGATCCGTCCGGTGCAGAACGGCAGCACCCTCGAGGTGCGCGGGTCCGGCATGGACGAGGCGGCGTACCGGACTCTGCTCGGCGAGCTTCGGCTCGTCGACGACGCCGGCTTCGCTGCGGCGCTGCCGGAGAGCGTCGTGACGCCCGGCGAGGTGCGCGCCACCGTCGCACGGATGCTCGCCGACGTACCGGTCCCGTTGGGCTTCGACCAGGCCGAGCTCGGGATCTCCGGGTTCAACACGCGCTTCTACGTGGGGGCCGGGGCCGTGCGGGCGGTCGTCTGCGCATGGGTCGAGGTGTACGCCGGTGCGCCGGCGAAGGCGTCCGCGGCGTTGTCCGGCGCGCGTGACTGGGTGGTGCTCCAGGAGCTCGCGGTCGACGGCTCCTTCGCAGAGTTCGTCCACGAGACGGCCGACCTCATGCGCTCCGGCGAGCCGGCCGCCGCCGTGAAGCTGCAGTCGGGCTGCGCGGCCGCCGAGACCGGCGTCTCGCGCGGCTGACCGGCGTTCTGCCGGGTCAGCGGCGGCGGCGGGATCACCCGACGACTCACTCCGCGACTCACGCGCGGGGTAGACCGCAGCGGTGGACCTCCTCGTCGCGCTGGGCGGCTCCGACTGCGAGCGCATCGGCACGTGGCTGCTCCGGCAGCCGGTCAACGCGGTGTCGTCGCTGGCGTACGTCGTCGCGGCGGCCGTCGTCGCGCGGCGCGCCGTCGACCGCGGCAGGGCGCGTCGGCGGCTGCTCCTCGGCTATGCCGGCTCGCTGGCCGGCGTCGGGATCGGCAGCGTCGCATACCACGGCCCGCAGCCGGGCTGGGCCGGTCCGGTGCACGACGCCACGATCGTGCTGGCGGTCGGCCTCGCGGTAGCAGTCGTCGCGACCGCGCCGCCGAGGCCGCAACGACGACTCGCGCGCGCGGACGCGGTCCTGGCGGCGCTCGTGCTGGCAGCCGCCGTCACCTATGTCGCCGGGCGGACCGGGTCAGCGGCGTGCCGTCCGGACAGCGGGCTGCAGCCGCACGCGGCCTGGCACGTGCTCAGCGCGGCGACCGCCGTTGTGGTGACGGCCTGGTCGGCGCGGCGACCACCGCGCTGACCCGCGACCGCGCTACGTCGCGTCGGCGTCGTACGGCGGCACGACGTCGGACGCCGCAGCCGGTACGGCGGACGGCGGCGACGTGCCGGCCGGCCCGGCCCCGTCGTCTGCCGAGATGCTGCGCGCACCGACCGCCGAGCCGCCGCCGGCCGAGCCACCGGCGCCACCGTCACCGGCCGAGCCACCGGCCACCTGGCCATCGCCCGCGGCGGCCTTCGCTCGCGGCGTCCGCGGCACGTAGTCGTCATCGTCGTCGTCGGCCATCAGATGCTTGGCGATGAACTTGCGCGGGTGCAGCGAGGCCAGGTCGACGTCGTCGAACTCCGACCCGAGCTCGCTGCGAAGGTCGGTCGACACGTCCGTCGCCATCCGCCTCAGCTGACGGATCATCCGCCCCAGGTCACCGGCGATCTTGGGGAGCTGCTCCGGGCCGAAGACGAGCAGTCCGAGGAGCAGCAGCGTGAGCAGCTCGCCCCAGCCCAGGTTGTTGAGCAACCCCGGTCCCTTCGCAGACGTCGCGGTCGCACCGCACAACCCGACGGCCCAGGCTACCGCGCCTAGCTGCGCGGCTTCTCCGCCAACGTCAGTTCGGCCGTCCGCTCGGTGCCCGCCCGCGAGTAGGTCACCGTGAGCTTCTCGCCGACCTTGTGCCTGCGGATCTCCTTGACCAGCTCCTCGGACGTGGTCACCGGTGCCCCCTCGATCTTGGTGATGACGTCGTCGATCTGCAGCCCCGCGGCGTCCGACGGGCTGTCCGGCTGCACGTTCTCGATCCGCGCGCCGACCGGGAGCTTCAGCTCTTTCGCGGCGTCCTCGTCGATCGTCTGGACGTTGACCCCGATGTACGGGTGGACGACCTTGCCGGTCTCGATCAGCTGCCGCGCGACGTCGTTCGCCAGGTCGATCGGGATCGCGAAGCCGAGGCCGATCGAGCCGGACTGGCCGCCCAGCGCCGTCCCGGTCGTCGCGATCGCCGAGTTGATGCCGATCACCTGCCCGGCCGCGTTGACCAGCGCGCCGCCGGAGTTGCCCGGGTTGATGGCCGCGTCGGTCTGGATCGCGCCGAACAGCGTCTTGCCCGCGCCGCCGGTCTCGCCAGGGACCCGCACCTCGCGGTCGAGCGCGCTGATGATGCCCGTCGTCACCGTGCCGGACAGGCCGAGGGGCGAGCCGATCGCGATCACCGGGTCGCCGACCCGCAGCTTCGACGACGAGCCGATCTGGGCCGGAGTCAGCCCGGTCGTCGCCGCCTTGAGGACCGCCAGGTCGTTGTCCGGGTCGGTGCCGACCACGGTCGCCGCGATCTCGCGGGTGCCGATCGCGACCTCGACCTTGGACCCGCCGGCCACCACGTGGTTGTTGGTGATGATGTAGCCGTCGGCGCTGTAGACGACGCCGGACCCGGTGCCGGCCTGCCGACCCGCCTCGTCCGTCACGCTGATCTCGACGACGCTCGGCAGCAGCTTGCTGGCCAGCTCGGCGACCGAGCCCGGCACGGTCTCCCGGATCGTCGTGGTCCCAGCCGGCTGAGCGGCCGGGGACGGGACCGCCGAAGCCACCGGCCCCCGGTCGTCCTCGGTCGCCTCGAGCGCGATGCCAGCGCCGACGCCGCCGCCGAGCAGCGCGGCCAGCAGCGTGAGTCCGATCAGCAGCGGGGTGCCGATCCCGCGGCGGCGCTCGCCGTCCTGCTTGCGGTCGCTCGGCAGCGGCGCCTTCGACTGGCCGAGGTAGGACTGCCACAGCTCGTCGTGCGGGATCGAGACCGTCGGCGCGTCGCCGTACGACGAGCCCTGGCCGTACGACGAGCCCGGCCCGTAGCCGGACGACTCGCCGTAGCCGGTCGACCGGCGGTAGCCGCCCCAGCCGTCGTCAGCCGGTCGCGCGGCGGCCTCGGGCGGCGGGATCGGCGGCCCGCTCGGGGCGGTGTGCCGCGTGTCGTCGTCAGCGCGCGGCGCCCACGGATCGCCGGTCGGCGCGCTCCACCAGGGCTGCGCGTCGGCTGACTCGGCCGCCGGCGACTGCAGCGCCGGAGCCGGCTCCGCCGCCGACTGCTCGTGCGCCGGCGGAGCGGCGGGGGGCCGCGGCTCGTTGTCGGTGGACCGGTCCTCAGTCATCGCGTGTCTTCTCCATCACCCGAACGGGTTGATCCATGAGCCGACCCGGCGCGCGCCGCGACCGACCCGGTCGTCGAGCCCGCCGGCCGAGTGCCCGCGAGGCAGGGAACGAACGACGTGCTCCACGGCGGGGTCGCGGCACTCGGCGACCACCGTGTAGACGCGGTCGCCGCCGTCCCACACGATCCGCCGGGGGTAGCCCTGGCTGACGTAGACCGGCACGCCGCCGATCTCGTCGCGGTCCCAGTCGGCGAGTCCGCTCGCGTCCAGCCGGCCGCGCTGCTCGAACAGCGACAGCGTGCCGAGCCCGTCGGAGTACGTGACGTGCAGCACCTGGTCGTCGCCGCTGCCCTCGACTCGGTTGGCCAGCACGACCATCCCGGCCGGCGCGCTCGGCAGCCGCCAGCCGGCTGCGCCGAAGGCCGACAGGTCGGCACCGGAGGCCTGCTGGGTCGAGCGGTCGGCGGCCTGCAGCGTCTGCGGCATCGGCACACCGGTGAAGTCCGGCGTGGTCGGCTGCAGGGTGACGAACGCCGTCTGCCGGACGAGCTCGCCGGCCGAGTCGTAGAACTTGCGGCGCAGCACCAGCCGGGTGTCCCGGTCGATCCACAGCCGCTGGGCCGCCGTACCGTCCGGCCGGTCGACCGCGACCACGTCGGTGGCCCGGCCGATCACCTCGCCGCTACCGGCGAGCGTCACGACGAAGTTCTGCGCGACGAGAGCGAGGACCTGGGCGCTCAGACCAGCCGTCGCCGCGGACGCGACGCCGTCCGGCTCGAAGGAACGGTGCGCCGCTGTCGTGGCGGTCGGCTCGACCTCGATCAGCGAGCCGGTCCCGGCCCGGTGCGAGACCTGGACGGTAGCGCTGCGCTGGCTGTCGTCCGACCAGAGCATGACGACCTGGGTGCCGACGTAGCTGGTGGTCCGGCCGGCGTCGGCCGCGCCGGCGAGCAGCTGCACCGCGCGCGGGTCGCTGGCCGGCTCGCTGACGTCGGCGAAGGCCGCGCCGGCCAGGGAGGCGGTCAGCACGCCACCGGCGGCGACGGCGAGCGCGCGCCTCACCTGCGCCACGTCACGGACTCCACGATGCCTGCGCCAGGGTCGCCGAGCGGCAGCCGGGCGCGGGTGACGGTGTGGCTCTGCAGGAACTGGTCGACGGGCGGGCTGACCGGACCGGAACCGCCGCTGTCGGCGGGACCACCGACCGCGGCCAGCGCCATGGTCAGGGCGAACGCGGACGCCGAGCCCGCGACCATCCGGCGTACGGCGCGGCGCCGGCCGCGCGGGCCACGGCCGCCTGCCGGACGGCTCGCGGCTGCCGCGACGCGCGGGCGGGTCGACGCGACTCCGAACAGGGCGGGCTGCGGCGGCGTCCAGCCCCCGTCGGCGCCGTCGTCGGTAGCCGCGGGGATGCCGCGCAGCCGGGCGAGCAGCTCGGGTGCCGGTGCGGGGTCCGGCCGGCCGCTGAGCATGGTGCGCAGCCGGCGCTGCGCCTCGACCTCAGCGCGGCACTCGTCGCAGCCGGCGACGTGTGCCAGCGCGCGGTCACGGGCGTCGTGGGAGAGCTCGCCGTCGACCAGGGCGGCCGCGACGTCACCGAGGTGGCTCATCGCTGGCCGCCCGCCGCGGCTCGGTCGGACAGCGCGGCGCGCAGCAGGGCGCGGCCGCGGTGGATACGGCTGCGGACCGTGCCGAGCTTGATGCCGAGCGCCGCGGCGATCTCCTCGTAGGTGAGTCCCTCGATGTCGCACAGGACGACGGCGGCGCGGAAGT
>DASQMY010000208.1:0-21223 GCA_035645255.1 Mycobacteriales bacterium | reverse complement strand
GGCGCCGCGTCCGCGGCGGGCGCCGGCCGGCGGTTCAGCGGGGCGGGGCGAGCTCCCCGGCCGTCGGCGCGACGGCGACGCACGGGCAGTCGTCGCCGCACGGTCCGGCGGTCGGCGCCGCGGCCAGCCGGTCCAGGACCTCCTGCAGACCGTGGACGAGCGCGACCGACGCGGCCAGGCGCCCGCGCGTGTCGGCCAGCCGCGCGGTGACCAGCTCGACGACCTGGTGCGCGACAGTCGCGCAGTCCTCGACGTCGTACGCCGCGGCGAGCTGCCGCACGTCGTCCAGCGGGATGCCGAGGCTCTTCGCCGCGGCGACGAACCGCAGCCGCGCGACGTCGCGGTCGTCGTACCGGCGGTAGCCGTTGGGCCCGCGCGGCGGCGCGACGAGCCCGATGTCCTCGTAGTAGCGCAGTGCGGTGGCCGGTACGCCGACGAGCTCGGCCACCTCCGCGATGCGGTATTCGCTCATGCAGCGGACGGTAGACCTTGGAGCCGACTCGAAGGTCAAGTCCGCCGGCGGCGCGACCGGCGGGGAATGGCGGCACGCGCGGACCGCGTTCTCCTGGTGCCGACCAAGGAGCCGCTGATGCCGATCACCCGCCTGAACCACGCGGTCCTCTACGTCCGCGACGTCGAGCGCAGCGTCGGGTTCTATCAGGGCGTGCTGGGCTTCTCCCGCGTCGCCGAGCTGTCCGGCATCCCGGGCGCGGCGTTCCTGCGCGCCCCCGCGTCGACCAACGACCACGACCTAGGGCTGTTCGAGATCGGCAGCGGCGCTGGGGGTTCGGCGGCCGGCCGGTCGACGGTCGGGCTCTACCACCTGGCCTGGGAGGTCGACACGCTGGCCGAGCTCGAGCGGCTGGCCGGTGCGCTGTCCGCGAGCGGCGCGCTCGTGGGCGCGACCGACCACACGACGACGAAGAGCCTCTACGGGAAGGACCCCGACGGCCTCGAGTTCGAGGTCGCCTGGGTCGTCCCCGCCGACCGCCTCGCGGACGCCCGCGCCGCAGCAGGCAGCGGGCCGCCGCTGCGCCGGCTCGACATCGCCGCGGAGAAGGCGCGTTTCGGCGCGGACACCCGCGGCGGCGTGGGGGTCTCGGTCAGCGCCTGACCGGCGGTTCGACGGCTACCACCTGCTGGCCGTCGGTGCGTGGCGACCTGCTACGCCGACTCGGGCGCACCGCGGAGGCGAGGACGGAGCTGGAGCGCGCGGCGGCGCTCGCGACCAACGCGAAGTAACGCGCGGTCCTGGAGACCCGCGCCGCGGAACTCGCCGGTCAGCTCTTCTCGGCCGGCGGATCGGGCCGATCGCAGTACCAGACGGCGTTGGGCGACGGCGTGGTGGCGACGTGCCGCTCTGGAGCGGCCCGAACCCACCCGGACGGCCACCCAAGCCGGCACGCACCGGTCGTCGCCAGCCGGGGGTCGGGTGCGGCAGCAGCGCAAGCGGCTAGGCGATCGCCCTGAAGAACCTGCCGGCTATCGGGGCGGCGTCCTTGCCGCCCGAGCGCTTCGGGATGTCGCCCTCGACGATGACGGACACGGCGATGTCACCGCTGAAGCCGATGAACCAGGCGTGCGTGTTGAACGGCGCCTTGGCGCCGAACTCGGCGGTGCCGGTCTTGCCGGACACGCCGCCCGGCGCCTCGGCCTTCTTGCCGGTGCCGTCCGTGACGACCTCGCGCATGAGCGCGCGCAGGTCGTCGACGGGGATCTTCAAGGACGCCTGGTCCAGCTGGGTGCTGCTGCCACCGCCGTCATCCGCCGGCTCGGTGACGAGGACGGGCGACCGCGCGGTGCCGTCCGCGACTGCGGCCGCGACCAGCGCCATCGCCAGCGGGCTGGCGAGCAGTCGCCCCTGGCCGATCATCGTCGCGGCCAGCTCGGTCTCGTCGCGCGGCTTCGGGACGCTGCCTGCGTACGCCGGGACGGGCAGCTTCCAGCCGCCGCCCAGCCCGAAGAGCGGCGCCAGCACGGTGAACGCGTCGGGGTCGAGCCGGTCGGCCAAGGACACGAACGCCGTGTTGCAGGAGTGCGCGAAGTCGGTCGAGAAGGGCACCGCGCCGGCCTGCTCGCCCTCGAAGTTGCGGAACACCTTGCCGCCGGCGTTGATGGTCTGCGGGCAGCGCACCACGTCGTCCGGCTTCAGCCCGCCGGCGAGCAGCGCGGCGGCGCTGATCACCTTGAACGTCGACCCGGGCGGGTAGCGGCCCTCGAACGCGCGGTTGAGGGCCAGGTCGGACGGCCGGTTGGCGACTGCGACGACCTCGCCGGTCGACGCGCGGACCGCGACGAGCGCGGCCGGCGTCTTCAGCGAGCCGAGCGCGTCCTCCGCCGCCTGCTGGAACCGCCGGTCGATCGTCGTTCGCACCGGCTCAGGCGCGATGCCTGGGTACTCGTGCAGCGTCTCGACGACGTCTTCGCCGATCAGCCCGACGATCCGCCCGGTCGGCGTGCCGGACAGCCGCTCCTGGAACGCGCCCTGAAGACCGCCCTGGCCGAGGACGTCACCCGGCTTGAACTCCGGACCCGCCTTCGCCAGCTGCTCCGCGGTGGCGACGCCGACGCGGCCGAGCAGCGCCCGCGCGAACGTCGCCGACGGCGCGAGGACCGCCTTGCCCTCGACGAAGCGGACGCCCTTGAGCGGATGGATCTTCGGCTTGATCTTCTCGTAGTCGGGCCGCCGGAGCGTGATGACTTCGACGAACGCGTTGGACTTGGCGGCAGCGATCTTGGCGGCGAGCCGCTTGGCGTCGACGCCGGTCTCTCGCGCGATGATCGGCAGCGCGGTCCTCGCCTCGGTGAACGCGTCGGGCTGGATGCCGATCCGCACGGTCTCCTGCTCGGTGAACAGCGGCTCGCCCGCGGCGTCCAGCAGGTCGCCGCGCGGCGGCATGCTCCGCGTCGTGTCGAGCCGCATGCCGGCCTGCAGCCTCGGGTGGATGACGGCCGGCTCCCACACGACCCGCCACTGCTTCTTGTCGCCCAGCGCCAACCGCACTTGTCCGTCGTACGACCAGTCGGCGAACCCGGTCACCTTGCGGGTCGCCCGGTAGGCCGCGGTCGCCGCGGCACCCGTCGTCTGCACGTCGCCCAGCGTCAGGGTCGACGTCAGGCCGAGGTCCTTGACCGCGTCGGTGTACTCGCGGACGACGACCCCCGGCTCGCCGTCGGTGAACGTCGCCGCCTTGGCCGGGTCGCCCGCGGCCAGTGCGGCGAGGAAGTCACGCGCCACCGGGTCGGGCTTGGGCTTGTCCTTCTTGGTGCACGCCGCACCGGACAGCAGCAGGCCGCCGACCAGCAGCGCTGCGGTGGGGCGTCGGACAGCTCTCGGCACTCTCAACCCCCGTCGCAGCGGATGGTCCTCGTCGGCGTGACGACCACGTCGACCGGCTCGTCGTGCGGCGCGGCCGGCACTTCCACGATGATCTCACCATCCAGCGCGACGCCGACGCGGAGCACCCGGCCGGGCAGCCCGGCCAGCGCCCGGTCGTACGAGCCGCCGCCGCGGCCGAGCCGGCGGCCGGCGAAGTCGTAGCAGACCCCAGGTACGACGACGACGTCGACCTCGCGCAGCTGCGGTGCCGGGTCGCCGCCGCTGGTGGATGGTTCTCGCAGCCCCCGCCGCCCGGTGACCAGCAGGTCGCGCCCCGCGTACGGTCGCCACCCCAGCGAGTCGTCGGCGAGCAGCACCGGCAGAAGCACCCGCGTGCCGCGGCCGTGCAGGTCGTCGAGCAGCCGGGTGGTGTCGAGCTCGGTCCCGACGCCGACGAACGCCGCGACAGCCGCGGCGGAACGCACCTCGGGCAGCTCCAGCAGCCGCTGGACGACGCCGGCAGAGGCGTCGGCCCGGTGCGCCGGCGACATCTCCGCCCGGGCGGCGAGCACGGCCTTGCGGAGGGCGCGCTTGCTGTGGGCGAGCCGTTCCGTGACCGAACCGCTGTCCACCGGGCGCCTCCAGACGCGTATACGGCCAATTCTCTGCGACCATTCGGCTCAAGGTACGACGCACTGCAGCCGACTGTTCACGCAGAGGGGCTCTGCCGTCGGGGAGATCAGGGAGGTCACGCCTTGGCGCTGCGCGTCCGCCTGTCGCTCGCCTTCGTCGCGATCGTCCTCGTGCCGCTCGGCGTCACGGCGATGCTGATCCAGCTGGTGCTGACCGACCGGGTGGAGGACGCCGGCCACCGGCGGCTGAACTACGCGGCGCGGTCCATCACCGTGCTGCTCGCCCAGTACGACAAGCGCGCCACAGCGGCCGCCATCGACGTCGCCGGTCTCGGACCGGTCCAGACCGGAGTCCGCGACAAGCGGGACACCGCGGTCAAGACCGCGATCACGCAGCGCGCCGGCGTGGCCCGCGCGGCGGACGTCGCACCCGACTTCGTCGGAGTCGTCGACGCGACCGGCCGCCTGGTCGCGTCGACCGGCCGCACGGCGCACCTGATGGCCGGCCACGACGTGCCGGATGTTGCCGCGCTGGCGAAGCCGGGCGCGACGACGCCGTACGCCGTCGTCGGACGGGCGCAGCTCCAGCTCGGCGACGCAGCCGTCGGCACGGTCGTCAGCGGCTTCTGGCTCGACCGGGACACCCTGCACGACCTGCAGACCGACCTCGAGGACGTCGACGTCACACTCCTCGTGGCTGATTCGCCCGCCGGGTCGACGGTCACCGACCCCGACGAGCTGGGGGCGGTGCGGTCCGTTGCCGCCGTCGACAAGCGCTCCACGGTCGGCGGCATGCTCGCGCTCCGCACGGCGGTCAACTCCGGCGTCGACCTGGTCGTCTCGACCCGCCGGGCCGCGCTGTTCGAGAACAGCACCCCCTGGCCCGTGCTGGCCATCGTCGCGGTGTTCGTGGCGCTCGCCGGGCTGCTCGGCTGGCTGCTGGCCCGGCTGACGACGCGCCCGCTCGAGCAGCTGAGCGAAGCCGCGATGAACATGGCGAGCGGCAAGTTCGACACCCGGATCGTCGTACCCGCGTCCGGTGAGGTCGGCCGGCTGGCGATCGCCTTCAACGCCATGAGCGACGAGCTGAGCAGCTACGTGCAGGCCCTCGAGGAGAGCCGCGACGACCTCAAGCGCAACCTCACCCGGCTGGGCGAGACGCTGTCCAGCACCCACGACCTGAGCAAGATGCTGTCGGTGATCCTGGAGACGGCGATCGTGACGCTGCGGGCCGACGCCGGGGCGCTGATGCTGTTCACCGCCAACCGCGACGAGCTCTACATCAAGATCGGGCGCGGGCTGCAGGGCCGGGTCGACAACCCCAACGGCCGGATGCGCGTCGGCGAAGGCATCGCCGGCCGGGTGGCCCGCACCGGGGAGCCGCTGCACGGACCGGTCGGCGAGCGGCCGGGCGACCTCCAGCTGTCGGCGAGCGAGCCGCGGGCCAACGCGGTCATCGCCGTCGCGCTCAAGGGGCAGGGCCGCATCCAGGGCGTCCTCAACCTGTACGACAAGGAGGGCGCACGGGCGTTCGACGAGGACGACGTCGCGACCATCCGCGCGTTCGCCAACCAGGCGACCGTCGCCATCGACAACGTGCTGCTCCACCAGGAGGCGCAGCGGCTGTCGATCACGGACGGGCTCACCGGCCTGTGGAACTACCGCTACTTCCAGATGACGATCGACAAGGAGATCGAGCGCGCCAGCAGGTTCGGCCGGCCGCTGTCCGTGCTGATGCTCGACCTCGACAAGTTCAAGGCGGTCAACGACACCTACGGCCACCAGCGCGGCGACTCGGTGCTGATCGAGCTGGCCACCCGGATCAAGGGTGCCATCCGGGAGGTCGACACGCTCGCCAGGTACGGCGGCGAGGAGTTCGTCCTGATCCTCCCCGAGACCGACGTGACCGGCGCCCTGCAGACGGCTGAGAAGGTGTGCGAGCTCGTGCGGAACCGCCGCTTCGGCAGCACCGACGAGGAGCCGCTGCGGCTGACCATCTCGGTCGGTCTCGCCGTCTACCCCGACCACGCCTCGACACCGGCCGGGCTGGTCAAGGCGGCCGATACGGCCCTCTACGCCGCCAAGGGTGCCGGCCGCGACCGCGTCGTGATGGCCAAGCCGGCCGGCGACGGCGTCGACACCGTCGAAGGCCTGCGGGTGGGGCCGGCGATCGCGTCGGAGACCCGCTACGCGCTGGAGTCGGCCGCCGCGGCCGTCTCCAGGTCGCGCGGGCTGGGTGACCCGGGCGGGACGCCGCCCGAGTAGCGGCGGGTTCGTGCGCTGCGGGACCGGCTAGGGTTCACGCCATGGGACAGCGGCGCGTGGTCAAGGCGGTCATCCCCGCAGCGGGGCTCGGCACGCGCTTCCTCCCCGCGACCAAGGCGTCGCCGAAGGAGATGCTGCCGGTGGTCGACAAGCCGGCGATCCAGTACGTCGTGGAGGAGGCGGTCGCGGCCGGCCTCGACGACGTGCTGATGATCACCGGTCGCAACAAGCGCTCGCTCGAGGACCACTTCGACCGGCAGTGGGAGCTCGAGGCGGCCCTGGCGGCCAAGGGTGACACCGAGCGGCTCGCGCAGGTGCGCGAGTCAGCCGACCTGGCCACCGTGCACTACGTCCGGCAGGGTGACCCGCGCGGCCTCGGACATGCCGTCCTGTGCGCCAGGCAGCACGTCGGTGACGCCCCGTTCGCCGTACTCCTCGGCGACGACCTGATCGACGCGCGGGACCCGCTGCTGACCACGATGATCGAGGTGCAGGAGCTGCACGGGGGCAGCGTGCTCGCGCTCATCGAGGTGCCGCCGGCGCAGATCAGCCTCTACGGATCGGCAGCGGTCGAGCCGACCGGCGCGGACGGCGTGCTGCGCATCACGCGCCTGGTCGAGAAGCCCGACCCGGCGAGCGCCCCGAGCAGCTACGCCGTGATCGGCCGCTACATCCTCTCGCCGTCGGTGTTCGACGTGCTCGAGCGAACCTCGCCCGGACGCGGCGGCGAGATCCAGCTGACCGACGCGCTGAGCGAGCTCGCGGCGTTCGAGCCGATGCACGGCGTGGTGTTCACCGGCCGGCGCTACGACACCGGTGACCGCGCCGACTACCTGAAGGCCATCGTCCAGCTGGCGGCCGACCGGGCCGACCTCGGGCCGGAGTTCCTCACCTGGCTGGCGGAGTTCATCCGCACCCGGCAGCCGGCGGAGCCGGTGGCGGCACCGCTTCCGTGACCGCGATGCGCAGCGTCGACGAGCACCTCGCCGACATCCTCAGCCGGGTCGGCGCGCTCAGCGAGATGGACCTGCACCTCCTGGACGCGCACGGCTGCGTCCTCGCGCACGACGTCGTCGCCACCAGCCCGCTGCCCGGCTTCGACAACTCGGCGATGGACGGCTACGCCGTGCGGGTCGCGGACATCGCCGGCGCGACGCCCGAGCAGCCTGCGCAGCTGCCGGTCATCGGCGACATCGCGGCGGGCAGCGGCTCGGTCAAGTCCATCGGCGCCGGCGTCACCGCGCGGATCATGACCGGCGCTCCGGTGCCCCCCGGCGCCGACGCCGTCGTACCGGTGGAGTGGACGGACGGCGGCGTCCACCGGGTGCGGATCGGCAACGCGCCGCCGGCGGGCGCGTTCATCCGCCGGGCCGGCGAGGACGTCAGGCCGGGTGACACGGTGCTGCCGGTCGGCACCCTGCTCGGGTCGGCGCAGGTCGGGCTGCTCGCCGCGATGGGGCACCGCAGCGTGCGGGTCCGCCCGAAGCCACGCGTCGTCATCATCAGCACCGGTACGGAACTGGTCGAGATCGGCACCGAGCCGGGACCGGGCCAGCTGGTCGACTCCAACAGCTACGCGATCACCGCCGCCGTACGGGAGGCCGGCGCGATCGCCTACCGGGTCGGCATCGTGCCCGACGACCCGCGGCAGCTGCAGAGCTCTATCGAGGACCACCTCATCCAGGCCGACATGGTCGTCACGAGCGGCGGTGTCAGCGTCGGCGCCTACGACGTCGTCAAGCAGGTGCTCGGCTACCTCGGCGACGTGCAGTTCCACTCGGTCGCGATGCAGCCGGGGATGCCGCAGGCGTTCGGCACGATCGGGCCCGACAACGTGCCGATCTTCGGGCTGCCGGGCAACCCGGTCAGCGCGCTGGTCTCGTTCGAGGTGTTCGTGCGGCAGGCGCTGCGCCGGATGCTCGGCGCCGAGCCGCTAGGCCGGCCGCAGGTCAGCGCGGTGCTGACCGAGCCGATCCGGTCGCCACTCGGCAGGCGGCAGTTCCTGCGGGTCCGGGTCGACCGCAGCGAGGACCGGTGGGTCGCGGAGCCGACCGTCGGCCAGGGGTCGCACATGATGTCCGGCATGGCCGCCGCCAACGGACTGGTCGTCGTACCGGAGTCGGCGACCGAGGTGCCCGCCGGCTCGCTGCTGACGACCTGGCTGCTCGAACGGCGCGGCCGGTGAGCGGCGAGCTGACCCACCTCGACAGCACCGGCGCTGCCCGCATGGTCGACGTCACGGCCAAGGACGTCACAGCTCGTACCGCGTCGGCGACCGGCCGGGTGCGGGTGTCGGCCGAGGTCGTCGCGCTGCTCAGAGGCGGCGGCGTGCCCAAGGGCGACGCACTGGCCGTCGCGCGGATCGCCGGCATCATGGGCGCGAAGAAGGTGCCGGACCTGGTGCCGCTGTGCCACCCGATCGCGCTGCACGGCGTCGAGGTCACCCTCACCGTCGCGGACGACGGCGTCGAGATCACCGCCACCTGCCGCACCGCCGACCGGACCGGCGTCGAGATGGAGGCGCTCACCGCGGTGTCCGTCGCCGCGCTCGCGCTCGTCGACATGGTCAAGGCCGTCGACCCGGCCGCCGTCATCGGGGACGTGCGGGTCGAGACCAAGACCGGCGGCGCGTCCGGCGACTGGCGGCGACCGGGCGACGCATGATGCCGGCGGGCGCGCGGGCGGTGGTCATCACCGTCAGCGACCGGTCGTCGTCGGGGGAGCGGGCCGACCGGTCCGGGCCGCTGCTCGCCGAACTGCTGGCCGAGCTGGGGTTCGCGGTCGGCGACGTCGTCGTCGTACCGGACGACGTGCAGCGGATCGCGGGCGCGATCCGCGCGGCGGTCGGCGTCGACGTGGTGCTGACCACCGGCGGGACCGGGCTGTCGCCGAGGGACGTCACGCCGGAGGCGACCCTCGCGGTGCTCGAGCGGCTGGCTCCCGGCGTGGCCGACGCCGTACGGCGGGCGGGCAGCGAGCGGGTGCCGACGAGCATCCTGTCGCGCGGCGTCGCCGGCGTCGTCGGACGCACCCTCGTCGTCAACCTCCCCGGCAGCACCGGCGGCGTGCGCGACGGCGTCGCCGCGCTCGCACCCGTCCTGGCGCACGCCGTCGAGCAGCTGCGCGGAGGCGACCACCGGTGACGACGCCGCCGGGCTGGCCGGTGGAGCTCGCGCACGGCGACGTCGCCGTCCGGCCGTTCCACCGCGGCGACGCTGCCGCCTGGAGCGAGGTCCGGCTGGCCAACGAGGCGTGGCTGGCCGAGTGGGAGTCCCTGCCGCCCGGGACGTTCGGCAGCTACGCGGAGCGGCACACACCCGGTGCGTTCCGCCGGCTCAACCGGACGCTGCGCGCGTCGACCCGCGCGGGCACGCACATGTCGTTCGCCGTGACGCACGAGGGCCGGCTGGCCGGCCAGGTGACGGTCGGCAACATCGTCCGCGCGTCGTTCAACAGCGCCTACCTCGGCTACTGGGTGGACGGCCGGTTGGCCGGCCGCGGCATCGCGCCCGTCGCGATCGCGCTGGTCACCGACCACTGCCTCGGTCCCGGAGCCCTGCATCGGCTCGAGGCCAACGTACGTCCGGAGAACATCGCGAGCCGGCGGGTGATGGACAAGCTCGGGTTCCGCGAGGAAGGGCTGCATCGCCGCTACCTGCTCATCAACGGCGTCTACCGCGACCACATCGGCTACGCGGTGACCGTCGAGGACGCGCCGGGCGGCGTGCTCCGCCGCTACCTCGAGAGCCGCGGCGGCGGTTGACGGCGGGAGCGCCGTGGTGACCGCGCGCGGTATCGCGCGCCGCGACACGCAAAGTTGTCGGGCCGGGGTGTTAGACCCACCCGGAGGCTGTGGCTAGCGTGATCAACAGGTCAGGTGCGGTGAACGAGCCGGCCGGCCGCCACGCACCGCCAACGCCAGTCATCGGAGCCGGTCCTGCAGCCATTCCTCATCCTCGTGGTAGTCGCCGGATGGGCGGCCTACCTGCTGCCGCTGTGGTTCCACCGCCACGACGCCGCGTCCGAGATGAAGTCGATCCAGGGCTTCTCCACGGCGATGCGGACACTGTCCCGGCGTACGACGACGCAGGTAGACGGCCGCTACGTGATGATGCCGCGGCCCACCGGCACGATGCCGGCCACGGTGCACGTCACCGGCGCGGGCGTCCGGCGCGCCGAGGTGGAGCGGCTCACCCGCCGCCGGCAGGTGATGATCGGCCTGCTCGCCGCCCTGGCGTTGTCGCTGCCCGTCGCGCTGCTCGGCGGCGGCCGCGCCCGGCTGGCGCCGCTCGTCGCACTCGCCGCCGTCGCGGTCTACGCGTCGGTTCTGCGCCGGGAGACCGTCGCCGAGAACGAGCGACGCCGCACCCTGCGCCGGGCAGCGCTGCAGCGCCGGGTCGACGAGGAGCGCCGCGCCTACGTCGAGCGGACGTCGCCCGCGGCGCGGACAACGGTCCGTCCGCCGGCGCCGCGGCCCCGGCCGGCGGCGTACGACGACGAGGACTACGTCGTCGAGCACCGCAGGGCCGTCGGCCACTGACGGTCGGGTGCGGCCTGCTTCACCGACCAAGGACAAAGGCGCACCAACGGCCGGACCGGACCGAGCCCGCTGACCACTGACCGTTTCTGCGGCGGCCGGGACGCCCGTTGAGCGTGGACGAGCCCGGCCGCAAGAGCACCATCGGGCAGTGGTCAGGAACCGAACCGGAACGCGGCGGCGCGACCGGTGAGAACACCTGCCGGCCGCTGCTGCCGCCCTTGGATGCGACGACCGCCGCGGACAGCGGGACGGCGGCGGTCGGCGTCCTCTCGCGCTGGGCCAGGGGAACCGAGGCGATGCGCGCCCGCGGCCGGTGATATCGTTTCGCCCGGTTCAGGGGGCTGTAGCTCAGTTGGTAGAGCGCATCGTTCGCATCGATGAGGCCAGGAGTTCGATTCTCCTCAGCTCCACAATCTGCCCGTCGACGCGGTCGCCGCGCCCCCCGGCGGCGCGACACGGCGCCGCGGCGAGAGGTGTTGATCGCCCGGCGGCGCACGCTAGGGTGGCGCCATGGACGCCAGCGCGACCTTCCCGGCGCAGCCGTCGAGCGCTGGTGAGGCGCGCCGCCAGATGCGCCGGTGGCTCGTCGACTGGGACGCCGCCCACCTCGAGGACTCCGCGGTGCTGCTCGTCACCGAGCTGATCACCAACGCCGTGCTGCACGCCCGCTCCGACAGCACGTTGTCCGCCAGCTACGACGACGGCATCCTGCGGGTCGAGGTGTCCGACAACAGCGACGCCTCCGTGCAGCGGCGGCACTACGGCAACGAGGCCGGCACCGGCCGCGGTCTCGTCCTCGTCGATGCGCTGGCGACAGCATGGGGCAGCGCCGCGACCGAGGACGGCAAGACGGTCTGGTTCGAGCTGGACGGCGACGCGGTCGAGACGACCTTCGACGGCGCGTCGAGGGACGGCGCCGCATGACGGACACCGCCACCATCCGGCTGCTCAACTACCCGCTCAGGCTCTCGCTGCGGTCGAGGCAGCACTTCGAGGAGCTCATCCGCGAGTTCCAGCTGGTCGACCTCGGAACGGAGTCCGCCGACGGGCCGGCGCTGCCGGTCCGGCTGCAGCAGCTGGTCAGCGAGATCACCACCACCTACAGGGCGAAGGCCGACGAGATCGAGGCGCTGCGCGCGCCGGCGATCGCGCGCGGCCAGGCGACCATGGACCTGGTCTACGACGTGCCGTCCGCGGCGCGGCCCGCGATCGAGCGCCTCGACAGCGTGCTCGAGGAGGCCGACGAGTTCTGCCGGCAGGGTGAGCACCTGCTCACGCTCGCCACGCCGCCGGACCTGGTGCAGTTCCGCCGGTGGAACCTGCGCGAGGTGCTCAGCCAGCTCGACGGCGCGCCGCCCACGCCGTGGAGCGGCCCGGCGGAGTAACCGGCAGTGCCGCCCTACAAGGCCGGTCGCCTCAGATCCACGTCTTCAACCACATCCGGGCATACCAGTCCTGGTAGTCGATGACCTGCGCGGACAGCACCGGGTAGAGCCAGACGAAGTTGGCGATGACGAGCAGCAGGTAGCCGCCAGCGGCCAGTGCGCCCCACATCCGCCGGTCCGGACCGGCGCGCCGGCCGCCGCTCGCCAGGCCGCAGCAGTAGGCGAGCCCGAGGCAGATGAAGGGCAGCATCGGCAGCGCGTAGAAGAAGAACATCGTCCGGTGGTCGACGATGTCGGACCAGAACCACGGGATGTAGTTGGCGGCGAAGCCCGCGACGATGAAGCCCGCGCGCCAGTCGCGCGTCGTCGCCCAGCGCCACAGCACGACCAGCAGCGCGGGGATGCTCGCCCACCAGATCGCCGGTGTCCCGAGACCGACGATCGCCTGACTCGTCCCGGTCGACGGCGACACGTACCAGTAGGCGACCGGCCGGTAGAGCACCAGCCAGCCGATCGGGTGCGATTGGTAGGAGTGCGGGTCCTTCGCCGTGTTGAGCTGCTTGTGGAACTCCAGGATGTCCTGCTGGTAGCGGATGAAGCCCTTGACCGGGCCGCAGTCGGCGAGGTGGCCGTACCCCCAGCGCGCCCAGTAGGTGCCCGTGTCCACGCCGGCCGGGAAGCAGGTGCGGCGGTAGCCGATGTCGGTGATGAACCAGCCGGCATAGCTGGCGACGTAGGCGGCGACCGGGACCACGCCGAGGGTGAGCAGGATCGGCGCGACCGACCGCAGCGCCACCTTGCCCGGTCGGCGTACGCCGGCGACGCGCCGGGCGCCGATCTCCCAGGCGAGCGAGATCAGCATCGCCGCGACGAGGAAGTAGACGCCGCTCCACTTGGTGCCGACCGCGAGACCCAGGCAGACCCCCGCCGCCATCCGCCAGGGCCGGATGCCGGTCCAGCGGCCGTTCCAGCCGTCCGCCCCGTGCTCGGCGAGCCGCGCCGCGACCCGCCGGCGCAGGTCGTCGCGGTCGACGAGCAGGCAGGCCGCGGCGGCGACCAGCCAGAACAGCAGGAAGATGTCGAGCAGCGCGATCCGGCTCATCGTGAAGTGCAGCCCGTCGACCGCCATCAGCAGGCCGGCGGTGCAGCCGAGCAGCGTGGATCGGAACAGCCGCCGGCCGAGCCGGCAGAGCATCAGCACGGTCAGCGCGCCGACGACCGCGGCCATGATCCGCCAGCTGAACGCCTCCTTGCGGCTGGACAGCTCCTTGACGTAGGTCGGGTCGAGACCGTCGCCGAACAGCACCTGGCCGAGGCCGAGCATCCACTTGCCGACCGGCGGGTGGACGATGAAGCCGCCCTCGAACTTGTCGGCGTCCAGCTCGATGCCGTGCTTCCATATGTTGTACGAGTCGTGCCGGTAGTACAGCTCGTCGAACGCCTGCTTGCTAGGGATGTCGAGCCGGTGCACCCGCAGCCAGAGCGCCACCAGGAAGACGACGAAGCTGGCGACCCAGCTGCCCACCCGGTCGGTCGGCATCGGCGGCAGCAGCCGGCGGCGTACGGCGTCCAGGTCGTTGGCCGCGGGCGCTGGTGCGGCTGCCCCGACGGGCTCGGCGAGCGAGACAGCCACTGAGCGCAGCCTCCTTCGTGGGGTGCGGTGGGCGGTTGGTCAGTTGGACGGCCGGGTGCGCGGTGGCAGTTCCGATGCGCTGCCCGGAATCGTAGAGGTCAGCCTGCGAGGATGGGCGCCATGGCGACTGGTGGCGCGGCCGGGCTCGTGCTGTGCGCCGCACCGATCGGCAACATCGACGACGCGTCGCCCCGGCTGCGCGCGACCCTCGAGACCGCCGACGTGGTTGCCGCCGAGGACACCAGGCGGCTGCTCCGGCTCGCCCACCACCTCGGCGTGCGCCCGCTCCGCGTCGTGTCGTTCTACGAGGGCAACGAGACGGCCCGGACCGCCGAGCTGCTCGGCGAGCTGACCGCGGGCCGCAGCGTGGCTCTGGTGACGGACGCCGGGATGCCGTCGGTGTCCGACCCGGGCTTCCGGCTGGTCGCCGCCTGCGTCGAGGCCGGGCTGCACGTCACCGTCGTCCCCGGGCCGTCCGCGGTCACCGCTGCGGTGGCCGTCTCCGGGCTGCCGGTCGACCGCTGGTGCATGGAGGGCTTCCTGCCGCGACGAGGTGGCGAGCGCCGCGCCAGGCTCGCCGAGCTCGCCGCCGAGCCGCGGACGATGGTGTTCTTCGAGGCGCCGCACCGGCTCGCGGCCTCGCTGGCCGACATGGCGACGGCGTTCGGCGCCGACCGACCGGCGGCGGTCTGCCGCGAGCTGACCAAGACCTACGAGGAGGTGCGCCGCGGCGGGCTCGCCGAGCTGGCCGAGTGGGCGGACGCCGGGGTGCGCGGCGAGATCACCGTCGTGGTCGCCGGCGCCCCAGCGCGCGGGGGAGCAGACGTGGCCGGCGCCGACCTGGCCAGCCTCGTCGCCGTCCGCGAGAGCGCCGGCCAGCCGCGGAAGGACGCGATCGCCGCGGTCGCTGCAGAGCTCGGCGTACCGAAGCGGCTGGTGTTCGACGCAGTCGTCGCCGCCAAAACCAGGTAGTCGCCCGCACTAGGATCGAATCCATGAGCAGCGGGCCAGCAGGCAAGGCGTTCTACGTCACGACGCCGATCTACTACGTCAACGACGCCCCGCACATCGGCCACGCCTACACCACCGTCGCCGGCGACGTCCTGACCCGCTGGCACCGCCAGCGCGGCGAGCAGGTCTTCTACCTCACCGGCACCGACGAGCACGGCGAGAAGATCCTCACCGCCGCGCAGGCGCACGACATGACACCGCAGCAGTGGACCGACCACATGGTCCAGTCGGCGTGGAAGCCCGTGCTCGAGGCGCTCGACGTAGCCAACGACGACTTCATCCGTACGACGGAGGCGCGGCACGAGGACCGGGTGCGCGACTTCTGGGTGCTGCTGCACGACAAGGGCGAGGTCTTCAAGGGCAGCTACACCGGCCCCTACTGCGTCGCCTGCGAGGAGTTCAAGCAGCCGAGCGAGCTGGTCGACGGCAACTGCCCCATCCACGGCCGGCCGGTCAAGCAGATCAGCGAGGACAATTACTTCTTCCCGCTGTCCAGGTACGCCGACCGGCTGCTGAAGCACTACGAGGCCAACCCCGACTTCATCGGCCCGAGCAGCGCGCGCAATGAGGTGGTGTCGTTCGTCAAGGGCGGGCTGCAGGACATCTCGATGAGCCGGTCGGCGTTCGACTGGGGCATCAAGGTGCCGTGGGACGAGAGCCACGTCGTCTACGTCTGGATCGACGCGCTGCAGAACTACCTCAACGCCGCCGGGTGGGGCAGCGACGACGAGCTCTACGAGCGGACCTGGCCGGCCGACGTCCACCTCGTGGGCAAGGACATCCTCCGCTTCCACGCCGTGATCTGGCCGGCGATGCTGATGGCCGCCGGGCTCCCGCTGCCCCGCAAGGTGTTCGCCAACGGCTGGCTCCTCGTCAGCGGCGAGAAGATGAGCAAGACCAAGCTGACCGGCATCTCGCCGCACCAGATCCTCGACGTCTTCGGCAGCGACGCCTACCGCTACTACTTCCTGCGTGAGCTGTCCTACGGGCAGGACGGCTCGTTCTCGTGGGAGTCGATGCAGCAGCGCTACACCAGCGAGCTGGCCAACGACTTCGGCAACCTCGCGTCGCGGGTGACGTCGATGGTCGAGCGCTACCGCGGCGGCGCGCTGCCGGACGGGGCGCCGGCGGCCGGTCCGGCCGAGCAGGTACTCGCCGACGCGCTGGCCAGGACGGTCGCCGCCGCCGACCAGCAGATCGCCGACCTCGACTTCCAGACCGGGCTGACGACGATCTTCGCGTTCGTCGCCCAGGTCAACGGTTACGTCAGCGAGCAGGCGCCGTGGGCGCTGGCCAAGGCCGGCGACGACGCGCGGCTCGACGCGGTGCTCTACGCGGCGGCCGAGTCGCTCCGCGCGATCGCCGTACTGGTCAACGCGGTGATGCCGAAGTCGGCGGAGAAGCTCTGGCGGTCGCTAGGCGCCGAGCCGGGGCTCGGCGCGCTCGCCGGCCAGCGGATCGACGCGGTCGCCGGGTGGGGGCAGCTGCCGGTCGGCGCGACGGTCACCAAGGGCGAGATCCTCTTCCCGCGGATCGAGGACGCCTCGTAGATGGCCGAACCCGTCCGCAAGCGACGGGACGGCGGCGCGCGCGACGAGTCCGCGCCGCCGGCGCCGCCGCCGCTCGCCGTGCCGGTGCTCGACGCGCACTGCCACCTCGACCTGATGCCGGGGTCGATCGAGGACAACCTGGCCGCGGCGCAGGCGGTCGGCATCTCGCGCGTCGTCACGATCGGCGTCGACGTCCCGTCGTCGCAGTGGTCCGCTGTCGCGGCCGCTGCGCACCGGCCGGTCGGCGCAGCAGTGGCGATCCACCCGAACGAGGCTTCGGCCGCGGACGGCGACGCGCTCGCCGAGATCGCCCGGCTGGCCGCGCTGCCGCACGTCGCCGCCGTCGGCGAGACGGGCCTCGACTTCTACCGCGACACCGCGACCGCCGGCCAGCAGCAGGCGAGCTTCCGCGCGCACATCGCGATCGCCAAGCAGACCGGCAAGGCGCTGGTGATCCACGACCGCGACGCGCACGACGCCGTACTCCAGGCACTCGCCGAGGAGGGCGCGCCGGAGCGGGTGGTGTTCCACTGCTTCTCCGGTGACGCCGCCATGGCGCGCGTCTGCGCTGACCACGGCTACGTCATGAGCTTCGCCGGCAACGTGACGTTCAAGAACGCGGAGCCGCTGCGCGAGGCGCTCCGCGTCGCGCCGCTCGACCTGCTGCTCGTCGAGACCGATGCGCCGTTCCTCACCCCGATGCCGCACCGGGGCCAGCCCAACGCGCCCTACCTGGTCCCGCTGACCGTCCGCGCGATGGCCGAGGTCAAGGGAGTCGACACCGACGAGCTGTGTGCGGCGATCAGCGCCACCGGGGACCGGGTCTTCGGCGACTTCTAGACATCCCACGGCTGTAAGGCGTCAAGCGGCGGCAGCGCTTCGGTGTGACCAGGCGGTGTGCTCGTCGGATTGCATGTTGTGGGTGAGGCACCCGTCGAGGATGCCGACGACCCGGTGTCTGCCGGAGGCGCGGGTGATCGGTGACGTGCCGGCGTAGTTCTTGCGAGACTTGGTGTCGTGGAACCGGTCGGGTCGTCCCCGAACTCGCGAGCACCCGCGCGCCCAGGATCCTCCCCAGTCCTGCAGGGAGCGCGCGATCTTCGACCGGAACAGCGCCCGGCCTCGCGCGGGGGTCGGCGCGATCGCGAGCACGGCCAGCGCGTCGCCGGACGCCAGGTCGTCGAACGCGTCGAGGGCCGCGGGGTAGAACTCGCGCAGCGTCGACCGCAGCTGACTGGCCTGCCGTCGCCGGGTCCAGATCAGGCTCTGATGGGCGCAGCCGAGGACCTTCACCGCTTCGGCGAGGTCGGTGTCACCGGCGACCGGTCGGTGGTTCTGCGCGTCGGTTCGGGCGAGCTCGCCGAGGACCAGCGCGTCTACCGGGTCGGACTTCGCGCGACGTGGAGTGCCGTTCGCGGTAGCGCGACGTCGACGGCGGGTTGACCGCGATCACCCGGTAGCCGGCGGCGACGAGCGCGCCGACGAACAGGCCGCGGTCGGTCTCCCTAGCGACCGTCACCTCGGCCGGGTCGTCGGTGTACGCGGCGACCATCTCGTGGAACCGGCGCACCGCCTCCATCCCGTCCGGTAGCCGGCCGCCGTTCAGCCGCCGCCCCGCACCGTTTTGCAGCAGCATGTCGTGGTGCGCTTCGGACCAGTCGTGCCTGACCAAAATCATGCCCACCTGCACCTCCCGCTCGTCCTGAGCTGTTGAGCCCGAGGCGACCAGCGGCTCGCTGATGGGTCGGTGCTCGCGGCACGTCATCCCACCAGCCATCCAAAGGCCGACCCAGACCGACCGGCAGGCGCACGATCTGGAATGAGGGCTCCAAAGCCCTGCGCACGCTTGTGCTGACCCGACGGCGGCTCGTGATCATCCTCGCCGCACAGGACGAAGACGATCGAGTGCCATTAGCGCAGCACGGTGAAGTCACCCGTCGCGAAGTCGTAGCGGTGCGCCCTTGGCGCGTCGGACTCGGTGCCCGGCAGCGGATTGCGCTCCACCATGTCGATGACGACCTCTCGCGCGGGGAAGACGGCGCGGATCTCGACGGGCTCTGATCCGGTGTTCAGCGTCCCGTGGACCGCGCCGGCGGGGATGAAGACGGTGTCTCCGGCACTCACGTCGGTGTCCACCCCGTCGACGTGCGCGCGGGCGGAGCCGCTCTCGTAGAGCACGACCTCGTCGACGTCGTGCGAGTGGCGCGGGATCCGATCGCCGACGCCGATGCGCTCGCGGATGACGCTCAACCCGACCTGCGCGTCCGGGTCGACCTGGAGCAGCCACGAGGAGGCAGGCCGGTAGTCGTCCGGGTCGTCGGTCATGGCGACGAAGTCGCCGCGCGGTACGACACTCATGGGGCCTCCGGGGTCAGTGTGCCCAGTGATACCACCAAGCCGCCGGTCATTCGACTTCCGTCCGAGCGCTCCGCTACCGTCGGCCGCTGTTCGCCGGAGTCGGGGAGGCCCCTGCGCGCGGCACCTCGTGCTGTGCTCCTCCCCGTGTCCGGACCCGCTGACATCGGAGACATGTGCGCTCACGTATCGTCCACGGAGTCGCCGTCGTCGCGCTCGCAGCGGCCAGTGTGGCCATCGGCCGGCTCAACACCGCGCCATCGCAGCCGTCGGCCGACGTGGCGTACCCGCTGCCGGCACCGACCGTGACCGCTGTGGCGAGCGACGCGGACCGGGCCGACCGAGCGGACCGCGCGTCGCGGTCGACCCGGCGGCCGGTCGCCGCCCTGGCGCCAGGTGCGGTGGGGCGGGTGACCCGGCGGACGACCCGGCGCGAGGTGGGCCTCGAGCGGGTGCCGTTCAAGACCGTCCGGCGCAACGACGCCACCCGCTACGCCGGTACGACGTTCGTCGCTTCGGTGGGGCGGCCGGGGCTGCGGATGACCCGCACGGACGTGCACTCGGTCAACGGGCGCGTCGTCCGGCGGATGAAGCTCCCGGCGCAGCTCGTCCTGCGCGCCCGACCACACGTCGTGCTGGTCGGCACCAAGCCCCGGCCGAAGCCGCAGCCGAAGCCCGAGCCGAAACCCGTCGTCGTCACCGCGCCGGTGCCGAAGCCGGCACGCGTCGCGACCGCGCCGCCGCCGGCGCCCCGCCCGGTGGTCAGGACGGCGACGGCCGACGGGCTCAACTGGGCGGCGCTCGCGCAGTGCGAGTCGGGCGGCGATCCGCGCGTCGTCTCAGCCGGCGGCAGCTACCGCGGCCTCTACCAGTTCTCGATGACCACCTGGCGCGGCGTCGGCGGCAGCGGCGACCCGATCGACGCCTCGCGCAGCGAGCAGACCTACCGCGCGCAGGTGCTGTACCGGCGCGCCGGCGCCGATGAGTGGCCGCACTGCGGCTCGCGGCTCTTCAGCTAGGTGACCCACCCGTCGCCCGGGGCGGACGGGCTGCTCTCGCCGGCTGACGTCCGGCGGCTGGCGGGGGCGCTCGGCCTGCGACCGACGAAGTCGCTCGGCCAGAACTTCCTGCTCGACGCCAACACGATCCGGCGGATCGTGCGCATCGCCGACGTCGCGCCGGACGACGTCGTGGTCGAGGTCGGACCGGGTCTCGGCTCGCTGACCCTCGGCCTGCTGGCGGCGGCCGGCCGCGTCGTCGCGGTGGAGATCGACCCGGTGCTCGCCGGCCGGCTGGCGGCGACCGTCGAGGAGCGACTGCCTGCTGCGGCCGACCGGCTGGAGGTGGTCACCGCGGACGCCCTCGCGCTGCACGCCGTACCCGGTCCGGCGCCGACTGCCGTGGTCGCCAACCTGCCCTACAACGTCGCGGTCCCGGTCCTGCTCACGATGCTCGAGCGCTTCCCCTCCGTCCGCCGCGGGCTGGTCATGGTCCAGCAGGAGGTGGCCGATCGGCTGGTCGCTCCGCCGGGCAGCCGGACCTACGGCGCCCCGAGCGCCAAGCTCGCGTGGTACGCCGACGCGCGGCAGGCGGGGTCGATCTCCCGCACCGTGTTCTGGCCGGCGCCGAACGTCGACTCGGGGCTGGTCGCCCTCGCCCGGCGCGAGCCGCCAAGTGGGGGAGCCGACCGGGCCGCGACGTTCACCGTCATCGACGCCGCGTTCTCGCAGCGGCGGAAGACGCTGCGCGCCGCGCTCGCCGGCTGGGCGGGGTCCGCACCGGCGGCGGAGGAGGCGATCCGCGCCGCGGGCGTCGACCCCGCACTGCGCGGCGAGGCGCTCGGCGTCGCGGAGTTCGCCGCGATCGCGCTGCACCGCCCCGGCTGAGCGTCACCGTTACGATGCTCAGGCGTGCCGGGGCATCCGAGCCCGGCGCCTGACGGAGGAGCTGGCACTGGTCGACCGCCGCGGCCTGGCCGGCGTACCCGACCCGGTCACGGTTCGGGTCCCAGCGAAGGTCAACCTGCACCTGTCCGTCGGGCCGCGCCGCGACGACGGCTTCCACGACGTGACGACCGTCCTGCACGCCGTGTCGGTCGTCGACCAGATCACCGCACTGCCGGCCGAGGGCATCGGCTGCGAGGTGACCGGCGACGGCGCGGCCGAGGTGCCGACGGATGTGACCAACCTCGCCGTCGCGGCGGCGACGCGGCTCGCCAAGCAGGCCGGCGTGACGGCCGGCGTACTGCTCCGGATCGACAAGGGGATCCCCGTCGCCGGCGGCATGGCGGGCGGCTCGGCCGACGCGGCGGGGGCACTGGTCGCCTGCGACGCGCTCTGGCGGACCGGCCTCGACCGCAGCGAGCTGCTGGAGATCGCGGCGTCGCTGGGCAGCGACGTGCCGTTCGCGCTCGCCGGCGGCACCGCGCTGGCGACCGGCCGCGGCGACCTGGTCGCACCGGTGCTGGCGCGCGGGCAGTTCCACTGGGTCTTCGCGCTGGCCGAGCGCGGGTTGTCTACCGCCGCGGTCTACG
>DASQMY010000207.1:0-15420 GCA_035645255.1 Mycobacteriales bacterium | reverse complement strand
GGCGCAGGTCGAGATCCTGGAGGCGCTCGAGGTCTTCCCGTCCAGCCTCCCCACCAAGCGCGACTCGGCGTACGCCGCCTGGGTGTCGATCAGCGTCGGCTGCAACAACACCTGCACGTTCTGCATCGTGCCGAGCCTGCGCGGCAAGGAGAATAACCGGCGGGCCGGCGACATCCTCGCCGAGGTGCGTGCGCTGGTGGAGCAGGGCGTCCTCGAGGTCACGCTGCTCGGCCAGAACGTCAACTCCTACGGCTCCGACCTCGGCGACCGCGGCGCCTTCGCCAAGCTGCTGCGGGCGTGCGGGGGGATCGACGGGCTTGAGCGGGTGCGCTTCACCAGCCCGCACCCTAAGGACTTCACCGAGGACGTCGTCCACGCGATGGCGGAGACGTCCAACGTGATGCACCAGCTGCACATGCCGCTGCAATCCGGCTCGGATGCCGTGCTGCGCCGGATGCAGCGCTCGTACCGGCAGGAGCGCTACCTGCGGATCATCGACCGGGTCCGCGCCGCCATGCCGGACGCCGCCATCACCACCGACATAATCGTCGGCTTCCCGGGCGAGACCGAGGACGACTTCCAGCAGACGCTCGACGTCGTGCGCGCGGCGCGCTTCGCCGGCGCGTTCACCTTCCAGTACTCGATCCGCGCCGGTACGCCGGCCGCCACGATGCCCGGCCAGGTCACGAAGGCGGTCGTGCAGGAGCGCTACGAGCGGCTGGTGGCGCTGCAGGACGAGATCGCCTGGGCGGAGAACGCCGCGCAGGTCGGCCGGACCGTCCAGGTGCTCGTCGCGGAGGGCGAGGGCCGCAAGGACGGCGCGACGCACCGGCTCTCCGGCCGCGCTCGGGACAACCGGCTGGTCCACTTCACCACGGCTCCCGCCGTGCGGCCCGGTGACCTCGTCGACGTGGCCGTGACCTACGCCGCGCCGCACCACCTGCTGGCCGAGGGCCCGCTGCTGGCGCACCGCCGTACCCGGGCCGGGGACGTCTGGGAGTCCGGTCGCGACGTCCCCGTGTCGCCCGGCGTCCCGCTCGGCATGCCGTCGGTCGGCGTGCCGCCGCAGGCCGCCGCAGCGGCCGGCTGCGACGCCGTGGCGCACTAGCCGCGGAGCTCGACCAGCCGCTCCGTCGCGATGCACGAGACGAGGCAGCGCTCCTTGGCGTTGCCCATCAGCTGAGCGGTCCACGTGGTGAGGCCGCCGTCACCGAGGTCGACGGGGTCGCCGCCGGCATCGTCCGCCGTGATCCGAAGCGCCACGTTGCTGTAGTAGCCGCGGCCGCGCTCCCGCGCCTGGTCCTCGACGATCGCGACGACGCCCGCTTGCGGTGTGACGGCCGGCACGACGGTGTCGCGCAGCCGCTCGCCGACCGGCCCGTCCGCGAAGGTCGCGAGGTGGATCGCTGGCGCGGAGGCCGGCACGAGCGCGGCGAGCACGTCGCGCCAGTACGCGATGTGCCGGACCAGAACCCGCGCTTCGGTGGTGCCGGAACCCGAGTCGCGTGCGCTGGACACGAGCGCGAACAGCCGGAAGTGGCTCGCGGCGCCCGCGCCGAACTGCTGCGCCCGCAGCTGGCGGTGCGCCGCAGCCAGGTGCACCTCGTCGAGCGACTCCTGCCGTTGGCGGCGTACCGCGGCTTCCACCGCGAGCGCGTTCGTCGAGTCGCTCACGACCTCGGTCAGTCGAGTCGTGCTGACGACCCGGTTCTGGCTCACCGGACCGAGCGCCGACGCCGTGCCGAGCGGTACGACGGGTGAGAGCTCCACACCGGCGACGTCATCCGGCAGCATCCGCCAGAGCAGCGACTCCACCGCCGCGATGGCGCGCGGGTCGCTGCGCGCCGGCTGCACGAAGCGGTCCTCGCGCCACCGGCGGACCACGTCAGCAGGTGTGACGTCGGCGGCCCGATCCGCGGCCAGGCTGATCAGGAGCGTCTGCAGGTCGGTACGTGGCAGCCGCTCGGCGAGCACCTCACGGAGCCCGCCGGGGAGGGTCGCCCACACCCGGCGCTGCGCCTCGCGGCCCGCGTCGCTCACGGGCGAGACACTCCCACGCCCGGCAGGCAGTGTCCTCTCGTTTGCCGCGCGCTGCGGGCTCGGTCACGGAGGGCGCGGCGTTCGGCGGCCGAACGGCCGTCAGCGGCTGCCCGTCGGCGCGGGGGTCGGCCGCCCACTCCGGGTCAGGGGCGGCGAACCACTCCGCGACGCGGTGGCAGGGGTCGGCGACGCCGTGGCTGAGGGCGACGCCGTGGCGGAGGGCGACGCGGACGGCGACGGCGAGGCGGACGGTTCCGCCGCCGCGGACGGAGCCGGTGACGCAGTGGTCGACGCGGCCGGCGAGGCGCCCGAGCCGGGCGCCACGACGATCGGGCGCGGTTGCTCACCGATGAGCTCGCCGGTGCTCGGGTCGTAGATCGGCTCCGCGCGAGGGAAGACGTTGCCGGGCGGCGGCTCGCAGATGCGCGGTCGGTCCGGGTCGTGCGCCAACGTCCCGTCCGGGAGGTGGTGCTCATGGCAGATGGGCGCGCTGTCGTTGCCGGCGACGAGCGGGCGCCCTTCCTGGTCGTAGAGCCGGACGCCCTCCAGCGGGGTCCCGTCCGCCGCGTGCGGATAGATGTTGGTGATCGTGCCGTACGGCCCGGACAGCGGGCCGCCGTACTGCTGGCCCGCGTTGACGAACTCGTCGTAGCGCGGGGCGCCGTACTGACCGGTGTTGACGTTGACGGCCGCGACCAGCGCGCCGACCGCGAGCGCGGTGTTGGCAGCCATCAGCAGGCCGCGGCGTCTGGTCCAGCTCGGCGGTCGGCGCCCCATCCGCACGGACGCGATCACGGCCGGGACCAGGAAGAGCAGACCCACCGCGGGGTGGCCGCCGACGTTCGGGATCAGATGCCACCCCGGGTCGCTCGACGTGAGCGCCGCCAGCACCTGCAGCGCGGCCCACGCCCGGACGACCCACCAGGCCGGCCGCAGCTCGGGCAGGAAGCTGCGCACGCTCTGGTAAGCCGGCGAGGCGTCCAGCCGCGCGAGGTCGCGGCGCACGGCCTGACCTAGGCGCGATGTCGTGAGCCGGGCGGCTCGCCCACCGCTGCCCTCGCCGTCGGCGGATCTCGGCGGCAGGCCGGCGGCGGCGCGCAGCTCGGCGGCGTAGACGGCGGGGGAGCCCAGCCTGACCTCGAGCGGAGAGTCGGTCTCCGCTGCCACGTCGGCGAGATGCTCCTCGACCTCCTCGAGGAGGTCGGTCCGCTCCTCCGTCGGCAGGTCGGCCAGCTCCGCGCGCACCTGCTCCAGATAGCGCTGCACCGGTGTGGGCTCGTCGTCCGGCGTCATGCCGCCGCCCCCCTTCGGGTCTGCAGCAACCCGTCCATCGTGTCCGCGAACACCGACCACGTCTTCGTCGACTGCTCCAGGAGCGTCCGGCCGGCGTCGTTGATCGCGTAGTACTTGCGGTGCGGGCCCTCGTCGGACGGGACGACGTACGACGTGAGGTTGCCGCCTTGGTAGAGGCGCCGGAGCGTCCCGTAGACCGAGGCGTCCGCGATGTCCTCGAGGCCGGCCGCGCGCAGCCGGCGCAGCACGTCGTAGCCGTAGCCGTCCGCCTCCTGCACGACGGCGAGCACGGCGACGTCGAGCACGCCCTTCAGCAGCTGACTGGTGTCCATCCGGCCTCCTTCCTGTGGTTACCGCAGTACTACACGATGCCCACTAGCGGGGCAAGGACCCGCTCCAAGTCGTGGCGGTCGCTACGCTCGACGGGTGCTCGTCGCCGCCGCGGTGTGCCCGCACCCGCCGCTGCTCGTCCCCGACGTGGCGGCGGGCGCCGCCGCGGAGAGCGACCAGCTGCGAGCTGCGTGCACGGCCGCCGTCTGCGCTCTGGTGGGCGCCGCGGCCGACACGGTCGTCGTAGTTGGCGGCGGACCAGCCACCCGTGCGGTGGCGCCGGGCGAGACCGGTTCGCTGTCGGCGTACGGCGTACCGATGACCGTGGCGTTGGACGGCAGCACGCAAGAGCCGCCGACGCTCCCGTTGTCGCTGACGATCGGCGCGTGGCTCCTCACCGGCATCGGGTACGGCGGACCGGTGGCCGGTCACGTCGTCGCCGCGGACGACCCGGCCGACGCCTGCGCGGAGCTCGGCGCCCGGCTGGGCGGCCGCAAGGCGAGAGTGGCGCTGCTGGTCATGGGGGATGGCAGTGCGCGGCGCAGCACGGCTGCTCCGGGCTACCTCGACGAGCGCGCCGCAGGGTTCGACGCGGCTGCCGCGGCGGCGCTCGAGTCGGCCGACGCCGCGGCGCTGCTCACCCTCGACCCGGCTCTTGCCGACCAGCTGCTGGCGGCCGGCCGTGCCGCGTGGCAGGTGCTCGCCGGTGCCGCCGCGGCAGCGGGCGGCGCGTGGAGCGCTGCGCTGCTGCACGCCGACGCGCCCTACGGCGTCGGCTACCTCGTGGCGACGTGGACGCGGCAGTGACCGAGTCGCCGGTCACAGGGGCGCGGGTCGTCGCAGTCGTCGGCCCGACGGCGGTCGGCAAGTCGGCGCTCGGCATCGCGCTCGCCAAGGCGGTCGACGGCGAGGTCGTCAACGCCGACTCGATGCAGCTCTACCGCGGCATGGACATCGGCACCGCCAAGCTGCGCGCGGACGAGTGGGACGGCGTACCGCACCACCTGCTCGACGTCTGGGAGGTCACCCGCGCCGCGTCGGTCGCCGACTACCAGCGCCGCGCCCGCGCGGCGGTCGCCGACATCGCCGCACGCGGCCGCACACCGGTCCTGGTCGGCGGGTCGGGGCTCTACATCCAGGCGACCGTCGACGAGCTGCACTTCCCGGCGACCGACCCGGGCGTGCGGGCACAGCTCGAGGAGGAGCTGGCCGCCGTCGGCCCGGCGGCGCTGCACCGCCGGCTCGCCGAGCTCGACCCCAAGGCGGCAGCCGCGACGCTGCCGAGCAACGGCCGGCGGGTCGTCCGCGCGCTGGAGGTGCTGGAGCTCACCGGGACGCGGTTCTCCGACGGGCCGGGGATGACGGCGTACCGGTCGATCTACCCGGGGCTGCGCCTCGTCGGCCTCGAGCTCGACCACGCGGCGCTGGTGGAGCGGATCGTCCGGCGCGTCGACCTGATGTGGCAGCAGGGTCTCGTCGACGAGGTGCGCCGGCTGGAGAAGGCCGGGCTGCGTGACGGCGTGACCGCGCGGCGCGCTCTGGGCTACCAGCAGGTGCTCGCCATGCTGGCGGGCGAGTACGACGACGCGACCGCCCGCGAGCGCACGGTCTACGCCACTCGGCGCTTCGCCCGGCGGCAGGTGTCGTGGTTCCGGCGCGACCCGCGGATCACCTGGCTGCCAGCCGACGGCGACGCGCTGCCGCGCGCGCTGTCTCTCCTGCCCTAGGACGTCGGCGCGTCGCGCGCCACCCGGTCGGCGACCGGCTCGACGTACCGCAGCATGTCCCGTGTCCCGAGGAACGCGCGCAGCCGCTCGACGTGCTGCTCGCAGGCCAGCCAGACCTTCTCCCGGTCGGGCGTGTGCAGCTTGGGGTTGTTCCACACGACGGCGTGTACGGCGTCCGCGCGGCAGCCCTTCGCCGAGCAGCGCAGCTCACCGGTCGTGGCGTCCATGCCGGGAAGTCTCGCAGGCGTTGACCCGTTCGGGTGACGACCCCGGACGGCGTAGCGGCCGATGACGACAGGTGAGGGCAACGGGGTGGGTGAGCTCATGGCGATCTGGGACGCGACCAGGGTGGACGACGCAGCTGTCGTCTCGCTGAAGGTGGCCGCACTCGACGCGCTCAGTGCGCGGGTCGCCGTCGTCGATGTCGACGGCACCGTGCTGACCGTCAACCACGCGTGGCGGGCGTTCGCGGCTCGGCCGTCGATGCCGCCGCACGCCCGGTGCAAGGTCGGTGACGACTACCTCGCCGCGGTCGACATCGCGACTCTCGAGCCGGTCGGCACGGCGCTGCCCGGCGGTACGGCGGCCGGCCTCCGGAAGGTCCTGGGCGGCGACCGCGTCCGCTTCGACTGCGAGTACGCCTTGCGCGGCGCGGGCGGGCCGCAGCGGTTCATGCTCGTCGCCACCTCGCTCGGCGGTGCCGGCTTCGGACCGGCCGTCGTCGCGCACGTGGAGCTGACCGGACAGCAGGCGAGCGAGAACGAGTTCGTCGCGACGCCGACCAACCTGCACGACGGGTTGACCGGGCTCCCGACCCGGACCCTCCTGCGCGACCGGCTGGTCATGGCGCTGGCCCAGCGGTCGATCGACGGCCGGCGTACCGCCGTCTTCGTCGTCGGGTTCGACGACGTCGACGTCGAGGCCGCCGACCTCGGCGCCTCCGTCGCGGACGAGGTCGTGGCGCAGATGGTCGCGCGCATGCAGGCCTGCGTCCGCCCCGGCGACACCATCGCCCGCGTCGCGGCCAACAAGTTCGCGTTCGTCTTCAGCGCGGTCCGCGGCGAGATGGGCGTGCAGGCGATCCGGATGCGGCTCGGCCGCGTGCTCGCCGAGCCCGTTCGGGTGTCCGGCCACGTCGCCCCGATCTGGGTGAAGTCGACGCTCGGCTCGGCGCTCGACGGTGTCGAGGGCAGCGACCCCGACGGCCTGCTCACCGCCGCGGACGAGGCGCGGTCGACCGGTGCCCGCCAGGTCGCACCGGGCCGCCGACCGGTCGCCAGCTAGCCGGAGCCCCGGCGGACCAGCCGTCTACGATGCAGCCGTGCGATTCACCAAAGGGCACGGCACCGGCAACGACTTCGTCGTCGTGGCCGACGTCGACGCCCGGCTCGCGCTGACCGACGCCGACGTCGCCGCGGTCACCGACCGGCGGTTCGGCATCGGCGCCGACGGCATCCTGCGGGTCGTGCCGACCGCCGCCGTACCGGAGTGGGCGCACCTCGCCCGCGACGCGCCGTGGTTCATGGACTACCGCAACGCCGACGGCTCGGCGGTCGAGATGTGCGGCAACGGCATCCGGGTCTTCGCCCGCTACCTCCACGAGCGCGGCCTCGTCGACTCGGAGGAGACGGCGATCGCCACGCGGGACGGCGTCAAGGTGGTGACCAGGCGGGGTGCCGGGACGTTCGCCGTCGACATGGGCCGGCCGGTGGTCACCGGCGACGGGCACACCGCGATCGAGGTGGACGGCACGCCGTACGACGTCGCGTGCGTGTCGATGGGCAACCCGCACGCGATCCTCGCGGTGGACGACATGGCGACCGCGCCGGTGCACTCGCTGGGGGCGCGGATCGAGCGGCTGCCCGCCTTCCCAGACGGCACCAACGTGGAGTTCGTCCGCGTCGACGACAAGTCGTCGGTGGCCATGCGGGTCTGGGAGCGCGGCGTCGGGGAGACGTTGTCCTGCGGCACCGGCGCGTGCGCGGTCGCGGTGGCGACCGCGGTGCGCGGGGAGACCGGACGCCAGGTCGCGGTGCACGTCCCCGGCGGCACGCTCGACGTCGACTGGACCGACGACGACCGGGTCGTCATGACCGGCCCGGCGGTGCTCGTGGCGGACGGCGAGCTCCGCCCGCAGTGGTGGCGCGGCGTCCGCTGAGCGATACGCAGGTGTAGCCCGGAGCCACGCGTGGGACCATCACAGGGATGACTGAGACTCAGCCGGCCACCGGCTATCCCGAGCGCGACCGTGACGACGCCGTCGACCCGCTCGCCGAGGTGCTCGACCCCCGCGACGAGGGCGCCGGCTACCACGACATCGAGGGCGAGGGCTACGACCTCGAGGCGCGGCAGGGGCTGCGTCGGGTCGCCGGGCTGCGGACCGATCTCGAGGACATCACCGAGGTCGAGTACCGCCAGCTCCGCCTCGAGCGGGTCGTGCTGATCGGGGTGTGGACCGAGGGCACCGCCGACGACGTCGCCAACTCGCTGCAGGAGCTCAAGGCGCTCGCCGAGACCGCGGGCTCGGCGGTGCTCGACGGCCTGGTCCAGCGCCGTGACCGGCCCGACCCCGCTACCTACGTCGGCAGCGGCAAGGCCAAGGAGCTGCGCGACATCGTCGTCGAGACCGGCGCGGACACGGTGATCTGCGACGGCGAGCTGTCGCCTGCGCAGCTGCGCAACCTGGAGGAGGTCGTCAAGGTCAAGGTCATCGACCGGACCGCGCTGATCCTCGACATCTTCGCGCAGCACGCGACGAGCAAGGAGGGCAAGGCGCAGGTCGAGCTGGCGCAGATGACCTATCTGCTGCCGCGGCTGCGCGGCTGGGGTGAGTCGCTGTCCCGGCAGGCCGGTGGCCGCGTCGCGGGCGGCGGCGGCATCGGGACCAGAGGGCCGGGCGAGACCAAGATCGAGACCGACCGCAGGCGGCTGCGGGCGCGGATGTCCAAGCTCCGCAAGGAGATCGCGGAGATGTCGACGACCCGTGAGACCAAGCGGCAGGAGCGGGTGCGCAACCAGACGCCGTCCGTCGCGATCGCGGGCTACACCAACGCCGGGAAGTCCTCGATCCTCAACCGGCTCACCGGTGCGGGCGTGCTCGTGGAGAACGCGCTGTTCGCCACCCTCGACCCGACGGTACGGCGGGCGGAGGCCAGTGACGGGCGGGTCTACACGCTGACCGACACTGTCGGCTTCGTGCGGCACCTGCCGACGCAGCTCGTCGAGGCGTTCAAGTCGACGCTCGAGGAGGTCGCGCGGGCCGACGTCATCCTGCACGTCGTCGACGGCTCGCACCCCGACCCGGAGTCGCAGCTTGCCGCCGTACGCGAGATCTTCGCGGACATCGGCGCCGGCGACGTGCGCGAGTTGGTGGTCATCAACAAGATCGACGAGGCGGACGACGTGGTCCTCGGCCGGCTGCGCCGCCGTGAGAAGCACAGCATCGCGGTGTCGGCCAAGACCGGCGAGGGTCTCGACGAGCTGGTCGCCGCACTCGAGCGCGACCTGCCTCGGCCGGAGATCGAGATCGACGTCCTCGTTCCGTACTCCCGCGGTGACCTGGTCGCGCGGATCCACGAGGAGGGCGAGATCCTCTCCGAGGAGCACACCGGCGAGGGGACCCTGCTCAGCGCCCGGGTGTCCGCAGGGCTGGCCTCCGAGCTCGAGGCGGCCGCCGCCCGCGCCTGACTCTCCGCGCGATGCTAGCGCGCCGCGTCGGCACACCGCGGCGCGGGACCGTCCACCCACAGCCGCCCGCCGGGCACCGCCACCACCGCCGCGCCGACCCGCACCGGCCGAGATGATCAACCTGCACGATCCGGCGTCGGATCTGCGCTCAGTCGATCATGCAATCGTGCCAACTTGATCGTCTGCCGGTGCCGGTGAGCAACGAGCGCCGGCGCGGCCAGGCTCAACAGCGAGCAGCCGCCGTCCGATCAGGGGGTAGGGAGGGGACCAACACCGGCCGCCAGCATCACGTCGATCTGACGCGACTCGTAGGGGCGGGCGAAGTAGTAGCCCTGGCCGAAGCGGCAGCCGATCGCCTGCAACGCGCTCAGCTGGTCGAAGTCCTCGTTGCCCTAGGCGACGACTTCGGGACCGGCTACTCGTCGCTGTCCTACCTGGGTCTTCTCGATGTCACCGCTCTCGCCGCGGGCACGCAGGGCCGGCGTACCGAATGCGCCGTCGCCGGTTCTGTCCGCGCACCCCGAGGGCACGGTCCCGCAGGTCGTCTGACGGAGATCAGTCGCAATCTTGACGGTGCGTGACTAATCGACAGCACGGCGTTCAATTTGTGCTACGCCACTCGGGTGACGCCAAGAATCCCGGCCGCGAGCCCTGTCGCCAACAAGATGTGGGGAGTAGCCTCGCGGCCAGCGGTCGGGCATGGATGCCCGGCGCTTCGCTCATCACCGGAGGACCCGTGCGAAAAGCCCTTGGAACGGCGGTCCTGTCGCTGCTCGCGGTCACGACCGTCAGCACCGCAGCGACGACCGCCCCAGCAGTCGCCACGTCGCAGACCGCGACCGCGCAGAAGTACGTCGTCGTCTACCGCAAGGGGGCGAGCGTCACCTCGGCCCGCGCGGCGATCAAGGCGGCCGGCGGCACCATCGTGAAGGAGCGCACCAAGATCGGTGTTGCCTCGGTCAGCACCAAGAGCACCGGGTTCCAGGCCGCGATCCGCAAGAGCCGGTTCATCAGCGGCGTCGCGCGCGACCGGGTCATCGGCCGCTCGCCGGCCGCCGGGCTGAGCGCCGCGGCTCGCCGCGACGCCGTGGAGAAGGAGGGTCGCAGCGCGGCAGCAAGCAGCGCGCCGCCCTCGCACAGCAGCTCGCCCAACAATCACCCGCTCGCCGAGCCGCTGTCCGACCGCCAGTGGAACATGCAGATGATCGGCGCGACGCCGACCGGCACCTACGCCACGCAGCCAGGCAGCAAGAAGGTCATGGTCGGCGTGATGGACACTGGTGTCGACGGCAACCACCCCGACATCAAGCCCAACTTCAGCTTCGCGCTGAGCCGCAACTTCACGACCGACATCCCGCTGGTCGACGGTGCGTGCGCCGACGACCCGGACGGCAGCTGCACCGACCCGGCCTGGGTCGACGAGGACGGTCACGGCACGCACGTCGCGTCGACGATCGGCTCGCCGATCAACGACCTGGGGATCGCGGGTGTCGCGCCGAACGTGACTCTGGTCAACGTGCGAGCGGGTCAGGACTCCGGATACTTCTTCCTCCAGCCGACCATCGACGCGCTGATGTACTCGGCCGACATCGGGATCGACGTCGTCAACATGTCGTTCTACATCGACCCGTGGCTGTACAACTGCGGCCCGGCCAACCCGGCGCTGGACCCCGTCACCGGCCTGCCGACCGATTCGCCCGCTGAGCAGGCCGAGCAGCAGGCGATCATCGACGCGACCAACCGAGCGCTCGACTACGCGCACAGCAAGGGCGTCACGCTCATCGGCGCTGCCGGGAACAGCCACGAGAACCTCGGCGCCGACCCCAAGTTCGACGACAGCAGCCCGGACTTCCCGCCGGGGACCGAGCGGGAGCGCATTGTGAGCAACGCCTGTCTCGACATGCCGACCGAGGGCAACCACGTGCTGTCGATCAGCGCCGTCGGACCGTCGGGCCGCAAGGCCGACTACTCGAACTTCGGCATGGAGCAGATCAACGTCGCAGCACCGGGCGGCTGGTTCCGCGACTACCTCGGCACCAACCGGTTCCGCAGCAACGACAACCTGATCCTGGCTGCCTACCCCGAGTCGGTGGCGCGGGCGAACGGCGAGATCAACAAGGGTGGCGGCATCCCCAACAAGGACAACGACGCGGTCGTCCGCGACTGCCGCCCAGCCGGTGGTGTGTGCGCTTACTACCAGAACATCCAGGGCACCTCGATGGCTGCTCCGCACGCGACCGGTGTGGCGGCGCTGATCATCAGTGAGTTCGGCGTCTCCGACGGCAAGGGCGGCCTCACGATGTCGCCGGACGCGGTCAAGGCCCGGCTCGAGGGAACTGCCACCCCGCACGCCTGCCCGCCGGGCGGGGTCGAGGACTACACCCTCGTCGGTCGCACCTGGACCAACACGTGCACCGGCACGGTCGAGTTCAACGACTTCTACGGTCACGGGATCGTCAACGCGCTGGCGGCGGTCAGCTAACCGCACAGCTCCGCACGAGCGACGGCCGGCCCGCATCCGCGATGCGGGCCGGCCGTCTGCCGTGCACTGGCATGTCCCGCCGTCGCGCGAGTGGTGGCGGCCACCGGACAGCTGACGACGCCGACCCTCCGTCGCCGGCACCATCGGCACGGCGGCATAGGCGCCGCTCCCGGCCTGGCGCGGCGCCTCTGCCGTTCCTCAGCTCGCTCTGCGCAGACCCGGCTCGCTGGCGCGGACGCTGGCCAGGCCGCCGCCGTACATCAGCGGGGCGGCGAACCACAGCAGCGCGGCGAGTGCGGCAACGGCCGCCGCCACACCGGCGGCCCAGCCGTTGTTGTAGAGCGCGGCGGTGACGACGTAGACGCCGCCGGCGACGCCGATCGCCAGGAAGAAGGTCCCCGCGAGCACCAGCCGGCTCCAGACGCGCAGCGCCGAGCGCTTGTCCTGCTCCGGGAAGCGGACGCGGTGATGCGCTGTGGGCGCGATGAACAGCAGCGTGGCTGCGGCCAGCGCGAGGATGGTGCCAAAGAAGACCCGGCGGTCGCCGGCGTCCAGCTTGGCGTCGAACGCCTGCTGGAAGGGCGCGGTGAGCAGGAACGCGAACAGCACCTGTACGCCGGGCAGTGCGATGCGCACCTCTTGGAGCAGGTGGTCGATCTGCTTGTCCAAGGACTTCTCATCCGAATCGGGCATGGCCATGACATGCCCGCGCGAACAGCGGGTTAAGCCAGGGTGAACAACAGCTGAACCCGCGATGACCCGGGTTGGCTACACCTTGCGCAGCACCGCGACCACGCGGCCCAGGACCGTCGCCTCGTCGCCGAGGATCGGCTGGAACGCCGGGTTGTGGGGGAGCAGCCAGACGTGGCCGTCGCGTCGCTTGAACGTCTTTACCGTGGCCTCGCCGTCGATCATGGCGGCGACCATGTCGCCGTTGTCGGCGGTGGGCTGCTGGCGGACGACCACCCAGTCGCCGTCCGTGATCGCCGCGTCGATCATCGACTCGCCGACCACCTTGAGCAGGAAGAGCGTCCCCTCGCCGACGATCGACTTGGGGAGGGGGAAGACCTCCTCGACCAGCTCCTCGGCGAGGATCGGCCCGCCCGCGGCGATCCGGCCGACGACCGGCACGTAGGACGGCGTCGGCCGCCCGTCGGTGTGCCCGGGCTCCTCGTCCGGCACGTTGGCGGCGCGCACCTCGACCGCACGCGGACGGTTGGGGTCGCGGCGCAGGAAGCCCTTGCGCTGCAGGACGGCCAGCTGGTGGTGGACGCTGCTCGAGCTGGTCAGGCCGACCGCCTCGCCGATCTCCCGGACGCTCGGCGGGTAGCCCCGCCGCTCGACGGCGTCCCTGATGACCTCCAGCACCCTGCGCTGCCGCGGCGTCAGGCCGGTCTCGTCGGCCGGCCCGTCAGGGAAGTCGTGCAGCTCGGCGCCGGCGGCAGCTACCGAGTCGCGCGTCTCATCAGCCACGTCAGGCTCCTGTTCGATGGGCGGTGAAGTCGTGATCACGGTAGCGGCGCGCCGCGACACGTTCAAACACCTGTTCGAACAAATCTGGCTTTTGTCGGAGCCGTCGGGTACAACTCGACCATACGTTTGAATCGAACGTGTGTTCGCCGAGGAGGCACCGATGACCCGCACCCAGACCGCCGCGCCCACCGGCCGTCCCGCCACACGCCGGCCCGCCGCGCGTCAGCGCCCGGTCCGGTACGGCGGCGCCGTCGTGCGCTGCGCCGGCGCCACCCGGCCGTTCCCCACCTGGGACGACGCGACGTCGCAGACGGCGAGCGCGCTCGCCGCCGGGCCGGCACGGGCGCGAGCGGAGCGGCCGGAGGGGCTACGCCTGACCCGGCGCGGGCGGGCGCTGCTGACGCTCGCCGTCATCGCGCTGGTGACGGTGGCGTTCGCGCTCGGCCGGGTGAGCTCGGACGCGAGCGGCGCCGCCGGGGCCGCCGCCCGGCGCACGGTCGTCGTACAGCCGGGTGAGACGCTGTGGGAGATCGCGCGCGCCGCCAGCCCGGCGGCGGACCCGAGGGACACCGTCCGCCGCATCCAGCAGATCAACGACCTGCCGGGCTCGGCGCCGGTTCGCCCAGGCCAGCAGCTGCTGCTCCCGTAGGCGGTTCTCGTCGTGCCGGGCTCGCCGCGCCCGCCGGCCTGGCCGGCCGCCGAGCGATGCGGTCGGCGGTCCGGCAGCTGCCCGTGAGGTCAGCTCGCAGCCGGTACGCCGGACTCGACCGGGAGCCCGGCCGCGACCCAGTCCTCGATCCCGTCCCGGTACTTGCGTACGTCGGTGTAACCGAGCCGAGCCAGCCGGTTGGCGACAGCCTGGCTGTTGCCGCACGCCGCGTTGGAGCAGTAGGTGACGATCGTCGCCTCCGGGTCCGGCAGCACCCGGGCCGCCTGCTTGTCGACGTCCGCCTCCACCAGGTTGAGCGCGCCGGGCAGGTGCTGTTGCGCGTAGTAGCTCGCCGGGAGTGCGTCTACGACGGTGACCGAGCCGCGGTCGATCGCGGTGCGGAGCGCGTCGCGCGTGATGAGAGTCGTCATGCTTTCCTCCAGAGTTGAAGTGGACTATAGTCCGGTTATGGATCGGAACCGTAACGGACCACAGTCCGGTTCGTCAAGACGGGAGTTGCCGGTCGTCGGCCAACCGCGGCGGGAGCGCGCCGACGCGGCCCGCAACCGCTCGGCGATCCTCCACGCGGCCGAGCGGCTCTTCGCCGAGCGGGGCATCTCGGCGGTGTCGATGGACTCGGTGGCTGCTGCAGCGGGCGTCGGCAAGGGCACCCTGTTCCGCAGGTTCGGGGACAAGGCCGGCCTGGCGGTGGCGCTGCTCGACGAGCGGGAGCGCGAGCTGCAGGCCGCAGTGCTCTCCGGGCCGCCGCCGCTCGGCCCGGGTGCACCGCCCGGCGAGCGGCTGCACGCCTTCGCGTCGGCGTACGTCGAGTTCGTGAGCCGGCACGCCCCGCTGCTCCACGTCTCGGAGACCGGTTCACCCGGGGCGCGGTACCGGATCGGCTCGTACCGGTTGTGGCACCGACACGTCGCGGCGCTGCTCGCGGACGCGCAGCCGGACCTCGACGCCGAGCTCGCCGCGCACGCGGTTCTCGCGGCCATGTCGGCCGACGTGGTCACCGGGCTGCTCGGGGAGCTCGGAGCGGACCGACTGCGGGCCGGTGTCCAGCAGCTCGTGTCGGTGTACCTCGCGGGCTGTGCATAGCGGCCGGTCCGGTTCACCCACAGGGTCGCGGCGGCCGGCGGGGGTTCTGTCGGACCCGCTGGCTACGGTCGCAGGCATGCCACCACAGGCGCTGGGGCGACCCGCGACACGCCGCACCGGCAGCCACCCCGGCCCGCGATCATGGCCGTGACCTGCGCAAAGTCACACGGTTGTCATTTAAGTGGCCGCGACCCGTTGACCTGCCACATGTCGCGGCGTACCGTTATTGGTGGCACTAGATGTTGTGTTTGGGCAGCCCACCGGCGTCCACACCGCGTCCACAGCGCCCACCCGGTTCGTCCCCAGTTCGTCCCCACCCAGCGCGGTGTTGTGCACACCCGGAGGCCTGACATGCGGTGCCCGTTCTGCCGCAACGCGGACAGCCGCGTCGTCGACTCGCGGGCGACCGACGAGGGCACCGCGATCCGTCGTCGCCGGCAGTGCGCGGAGTGCCAGCGGCGGTTCACCACGATGGAGGAGGCGTCGCTCCACGTGGTGAAGCGCAACGGCACAAAGGAGCCGTTCAGCCGGGTCAAGGTCATCATCGGCGTACGCCGCGCGTGCAAGGGGCGGCCGGTCGACGAGGACCAGATCGCCGCGCTGGCCCAGCAGGTCGAGGAGGCCGTCCGGCTGCA